>JALHLM010000213.1 GCA_022844585.1 Pirellulales bacterium
TGGTACTTACAATCCCACTTCACGTGGGTTTGACTCTGCCAATCCTTCATGGCGATCCTCCTGGGCCCCAACGGGACCTTCCTCAGGAGGATCGTCTTATTTTCTCGCACGAAACGGCAGAGCCTTTTGGGTTCTCACCGGCAGAGCCGGTGGATTAACTCCGATTTAGCAGGCAAATCGCTGCTTCGTTGCCGGCGGCTTGAGCGTTTTCCAGACCGTTTTGGCATAGTTCTTTTCCAAGCGCACCAGGCTGGTCAGCCGTACGTCGATCGTCCGGAATTGGCCTTTCGGCAGCTTGACGAAAATGAAGGGTAGGCAAATCGCCTTGACTTTCAGCGGCGCGCGGTCGTCCGTCGGCAGTCGGCGTAGCCGTACCAACTCGCTCCGGTCGGTCGCCAACGTTTCGCACCAGAGGAACGACGGTAGCTCAACCACTTCGCTCAGCACGGCGACGAAATCGCCGCGGCGCAAGTCCTCGGGCGCCACCATGGCGGCGACGGCTGTGCCTTCAATGTCTTGCAATCGGGTGTCCATGAGAATTCGTCGTATGTTCGTCGAATCAGCATTGGCATCAACAAAAGCGCGGGGGCGAATAGCCTCATACTATATGGTCCAACCAACGGCGCTCGCCATCGTGATCATCCCTAGACGAATCGAAACGGCAATTGGTTCGCGAACAATCGGACATTGCCTTCGGAGCGCAAGCCGGCTCTAGGCTGGAGGCGCGCGGCTGGAGGCTTAGGGAACAATTCCTCCTCCAGCCTACAGTCTCTCGCCTCCAGCCTGCCCAAGTGGCTCAGGTGGGACTCGAACCCACAGCATCTCTCGTTCTAAGCGAGAGTGGTCTGCCATTGCCTACCGAGCCGTCGTGCCCAAGTGCCCAGGGCCGGAGTCGAACCGGCAACCGCGCGAGTTTAAGCCGCGCCGCTCTCCCCGTTGGCGCACCTGGACGTTGAAAGTGAAAGACGCTAAACCTCTCATGGCGTTCCGCCTACATCGTTCCGAGTAAGTGGCAAGCTCAGGGAGATGGATTCGAACCACCACTACCTGGTTCAAAGCCAGGCGGCCTGCCATTAGCCGATCCCTGAAGGAACAGGCGGTAGGCGCCAGGCTAGAGGCCGCAGGTGAGCAACCTCCATCCTCGCTTCTCAAACCTATGGCCTGTCGCAGCTGCGGCGGCAGGAATCGAACCTGCGAACCAGTGCGATTAACAATCGCCTGCCTGTACCAGCACAGGACGCCGCACTCCGGCAGTGTTTGTTCCATGGCTCGACAAGGTGTAGACTTCGGTGAACACTTTGCGTTTCTGCTAGCGACTTGGCAGCGGTTTGACAACTGATGAGTGTTTCCGATTCACACCTCTGGGCGGTCCTGCGTATCGGCCATGACACGTCGATGCGCGGAGAGGGGATATCCCTTGTCGAGGCCCTCCGACGTACCGACTATCGCCGCCTGCGCGAGAGCTTCAACATGAAGGATCTCCAACGATTGCTTCGCGCCGACTCAGCGTTGATCGAACAGTGGATCGCATACAGTGAAGACAAGCGAACAGGCGGCTGGTGGCTACGTCCAGAGCCACCCGCCATTGGCCGAACGTTTGCGCCGCACGCAGATATACAGTTCGAAACAATTGAGGAAGCGACTGCTGAGTACGTCCTCCGAGAGCTCGACTACTGGTCGAATCTTCGTTGAACCATCCACCCTGTTCCCAAGCGCCCAGCGGGAGTCGAACCCGCACTTCCGCCATGGCAAGGCAGCAGGCTGCCGCTACATCATGGGCGCGATGGTCGTTGTTGAATTGTCAAAGAACGTCCACTACGTGACTGACGACAATTGCTCTAGCCTGCAGCCTCATCCCTGCAGCCTGTTCCAGTGGGTCGGGAGGCGATCGAATCCTCGTCTCCTGGTTTTCAGCCAAGCGCTAGGCCGTCTCAGCTACCGACCCGCCTGCGCTCGCAGAAAAAAAAGGCCCGGCGTCGTGTGACGCCAGGCCTTGGATTGCCTTTCGAGCCGATTTCGCGGCCGAGCGTCACCAGCGCAGTCGTTGCGCGAGGCAATTTCCTGCGAGGGTTTCTCGCAACGTGAAACTACCCAAACCGCAACGTTCTTGAGTCGAATTCAGTGGTAAACAGCTCATGCAATTTATCCGACGCAAATCAGGTAGTGATTCGCTCCACCGCGGGGCGAAATCAGCGACCGTGGAATTGAGACGTCGACGGGACGATGAAGGTTCGCGCGGGGCGACGCGTTTTTTGACCGATTCATCGGCTCACACTTGCCTCCAGGATTGTGCATCGCCCAAAGCGGTGATGCCAAAGTGATGTCAATGCCCAAGCGTTGGCAATACCAAGCTGACAGTCGTTGTGGGTCATGCGCGCGAACGAAGAATCCTCCGCTGCCGAGCACGCGCTCTATGATCCGTTTCTCCCTTGGAACGCGCGTTGGGGTCGCGAGAGAACACGCCAGTTGCGGACAAGTCAGGGAGCACAGGTCCATGGACTATCGTGTCTGGCAGACGCTCCAGGCCGCTTGCTGCAGAGCCCTCCGGTCATCGGCGGTCAGTGCTGAGGGTCCCGCCGCAATCCCGACAGGCTTCACCTTCCAGAGCGTGGCGAGAAACACGCAGGCGGCCAGATAAGAGCCGGCAAGCGTCGGATGACTTTGGTCCCGATCGTAAAGGGCCGGCTGATCGTGCTTCGCAACAAACAGCTCCCAAGCCAACCCCACTGGCACGACGACCGCCCCCGTTTCCTTCCCAATTGCGTGGTATGCGTCCGTAATCGCCTGCTGCGTCTCGGGGGCATGCTGCCGCGCCCAGGTCATGTAGAGCACTGGCTTGGCCCCCGCCTGCTTGATCGCTGCATCAAACAGCCGAACATTCTCGGACATGCGCGCGGCATTCTTGACCGGCAGCGTGCTCTGTTCTTGGAGCACGACGTAGTCGTAGTTGCCCGTTTCGATCAATTGCAGCGCACGGCCAGCATTCCAGTGCATCCGCAATGAAGCGCCGCCGGCCGTGACCAACTCGTGCTTTACCTGGAGTTCACTGGCGGCGGCCAGTTCTGCTACGAGCCCGGGTAAGTTGTTTCGCTGGGTGAAGCTGTTGCCGAGGAACAGGATATTGGTCGACTTCGTTTGCTTCGGCTTGGCCATGTTTCTCTCCGCGTGAGCAATTCCACTCGATGCTCCGCGAATGGGAGCTGGGCAAAGGCATCGGCACTCCAGATTGTTGTACCGACACGGCGCGTTTCGGCTCAAGCCGCGGTCACTATTTAGAATCAGGACGACGAAAGGGAAACAAGAATTGCCTCGTGAAAGTATCCGGGACTTTGTTGCCGTCAGCCAACCCATAGTCTTGCGGCCAACGCCCCGGCATGTAGTAGGTGCCAAACAGCCAATCCCAGACGGGAGTATGCACGGCGAAATTCTTGTCGATCGCTTCGCGCTCCGCGCTATGATGCCAATGGTGAAAACAGGGGGTGGCCAAGAACCATCGTAATCTCGGAAATTCCCAACGCACGTTCGCATGAATGAAAGTCGCCTGAAATACGACGATCACCACGTACCCGACAATGGCCGCTTCCGAGAACCCGAGCACATACAGCGGAATGTACGTCAGCCCCCGCGTCAGCACCGCGTCCACGAGATGCAATCGCGATCCGGCCAGCCAATCCATGGACTCGGCCGAATGGTGAATGGCGTGGAATCGCCAGAGCACCGGCCAGGTATGGAAGGCGCGATGGACCCAGTACTGGGAAAAGTCGGCGAGCAGGACGGCGATAGGAATTTGCATCCACAGCGGCCATTGCCCGATCGTGTGATTCACGAGCGGCAAGCGTGCCCAATCGAAGAAGACCATCGCCGGTTGCATCGTGAGAATGGTCGTCAATTGCACCAGCAGCGAGTTGATGAAGAAGTAGGTCAGATCAACTCGCCAACCTTGGCGAAAGGTCGGTTGTTTCGGGTACTTGGCGAAGAGTCGCTCCAAGGGAATGTAGACCGCGGAGTAACCGATGAGGTTGAGCAAGAACCAGTCCAATCCCAGGAACGGGCCGCTCGATAGCTCGCCGCCCAGCGGAACTTGAGCGCCGCCGAACAAGGCGGCCAGTAGCGTTGTCGAGATCCCAGTGAGCCCCAGGGCTTTGTTGCGACGCATCCAAATACTCAACGTCCCCAGTAGGAATGCGCCGACCAGCACGAGATGCAGCGTCGCCCGCAGGTAGGGAAGCGGGTAATGAGGTCGCAACTCAGGCATGGTGAGCACGTCTGGGAAGCGAAAACACAGGACCGCTCCCAGGCCAACGATGCCGAGAATCGCCGACAGCAAGCCGCTGAGCCAACCTGACCCCAGAGTCGTGGGCTCGGGCGTTGAAGCGGCCAGCCAGGGGTACTCCGGCTTGGTCTGCTGGGCTTGATCGTCAGGCATGGTGCTCGCTTCCTTCGGGCACGGAATTTCGACTATGCGCCCAGTGTGCATGGTACGCGTGGTCGTCGCGTCGTGGCATCGCGCCCGTTACTTGGGTGACTAGGTATTCGCAGCGAGGAAAGAAACTGATGGCCGTCCTGGAACTTCTCGGTCTATGCCGGAAATGGCTGGCATGGCCGCGTCATCCGACCGCCTAGGATGGGGCGTGCACTACCGACGAATATAACACCTCGGCTCAGGCGAGCTTCAGTTTTCAACACGTCCATTTTCGAACTCCGCGGGGCCGTGGCCCCGACTGATCCACCGGGGAATCGGAACTCGTGCTATAGATTCCAACGCGTCCTAGGCGGCGGCTTCGCAGGACACGACTTGCAAACCTTCCACCAAAGGCTGCAGACGCTCCAAGGAGATGTTGCGGAAAGGCGCGACCTTTTCCTTTAGAAAGTACCACTTTCAGAGCGAATCTTCGTGTCGACGATTGCGTTTCTCGTGACATTTCGCCGTTCGTATGAGAACTTGGCGCCGGTCGGTGAGCGTCACGCCATGGTTTGAGCGCGATCGCCACGACGGAAATTAAACTGCGGCTCCTCGGCCGTTTTGCGCCAACCGTTTTGCGCAAGATGCGTCTACGTGGGCGTAATGATGCGCCCGGGCCCGTCGGTATTACGCTCACGGTCACAAATTCGGAGTGTGAGATCACGCGAGTCTTCTTCTTGCGTGGTGGCAACTTAGGCGCTTTGTCGATTCTGGTGCTGCGTGGCGTGCAGCTCACGCCGCAGACGGCGATTCGCTTGCGCGCCGCAGGTGGCGCAGACAATTCTACTCGCAGCGAACAACGTTTACTTGTTCTACAGCGTAGCGCGCGACGGCGTTGGACACGAAGAATTGCCATCTCTGGCGCCGGACGCAACGGTGCGAATCGTACCTGGCGACATCAATTCGGACGACGCGATCAACATTCATGATCTCAACGGAATCCGCAACAACTTTGGCCAGCGCGGCAACCACATATTGGGCGATGCCGCCGACGACGGCGACGTCGATATCGGCGACTTGTACAATGTGCAAAACTATTTGGGCGCGACCGCGCCAAGCATTGGCGCTCCCATGGAATCGCAATTCCCGCTCGCATTGCGTCCCAGTTACAAGCAAACCGCTCAACCGTTCAACGGGCCGCCGTCGGGAATGCCTCGAATGCAACATCAATCGCTCCGAAGACGGCGGACGTAGTTGATGAAATTGTCGGCGCTCCGTTGCCAGCCCCCATGCACGATGCCGCCGATGAATTGTTGCAAGTCACGGCGAGCGAATGGAGCGAGTCGCACGTGACTAGTTGGCCATTCGATAAGTTGCGGCGCCCCGCCGACTTGGGCACGGCCCGTGACTATGTGTTCAATGTGTTTTGCCGCCGCGACGAAAGGGCACCTCGTGCGAATCGAGCGACGGCTGAAAAACGAACGCGATTCGTTCCACACGGAAGCCCTTAGAGCAGTTTTCTTGGCCGACCTGCCAGCGAAGCGATACACCGCATGGAATCGTCGCCCGGTTACACTCCTACGGTTCAATTCGTCCGTTGGCCCGCTTCTGCGGTCGTGGTAGCGCGGCCGACGATTGATCATGGCTGCGTCGGCGATTGAATATGCAGCAGTGTTGGCGATGGTAATCCGCTGGAGGACGAGCTTTTCTCTTGATTTGCGGAGCGCGGTGCGGTTCGCTATGCTTGGCCGTTATGCTCCGCGCATTTTCAAGTGACGAAGTCTTGCGGATGGCGCCGGATGCCAACTCCGCCAAGAGCGGGCAGGAACTTGCGCAGATCCGAAAGTGGGTGTCGCTGGGCTCAGATGGCGAAGCGGTTTGGGGAGAGTGCCAGGGAAGCGGTGCGAAGCCTTACCAGGTGCAGATCGCACTGACAGAGCCAGCGTTCAAGTGCTCGTGTCCGAGTCGGAAGTTTCCCTGCAAACATGGCCTGGGGCTGCTGCTAATCCTGGCGGCCACGCCAGAAGCGATCGCAGTCGGACTGCGCCCCGATTGGGTGAATGACTGGTTCGCCATGCGGGCGACCAAGGCCGCGAAAGCGGTCGAGGGTCCTAAGAAAAAGGCGGCCGCGAGCGATCCGACGGCACAGGCGAAGCGACGCGAACAGCGGATCGAACGGGCCAATGCGGGGCTTGGCAATCTTTCCACGTGGATGCGTGACCTCGTGCAAGGCGGGTTGGGCGCCGTGCCGTCGAAAGGTTTCGCCTTCTTCGATGGTCAGGCGCGGCGGATGGTCGACGCCCAGGCGCCAGGCGTCGCCCGGTTGGTGCGCAAACTCGGTTCGCTTGCATCTTGCGGAGCGGGGTGGCAACGCGAATTCTTCGAGCAGCTCGCGCTGATGCATCTCTTGACACGAGCGGTAGATCGCTTCGAGGAACTGCCCGATGCAATGCGGGCCGACGTCGAATCAGTGATCGGCGTCACGACGGCGACGGACGATTTGGCCGAGTTGCCGGGCGTGACCGACCGCTGGCAAGTGATCGCGCAGGAGACCGAGTTGGAGGAACGACTGCGCGTGCAGCGAACGTGGCTGTTCGGCGTTGAGTCGCGGCGCATGGCACTCGTGCTGCAGTTCGCTCATGGCTCGGCGAGGTTCGAGTCGACGCTTTCGCCTGGAACGGTCTTACAGGGAGAACTCGTGTACTATCCTGGTAGCGGGCAGCGCGCGGCGCTGCGCACGGTAACCGCAACCGCAGAAACGCTGTCGTCGCTCGACGGATGGGCATTGATGAAGGACATGCTCGATGTGTATAGCGCCGCCATTGCGGCCAATCCTTGGATCGAGGAGCTTTGCATCCCGCTTAAGAAGATGACGCCGGTCAAACAGGGGAGTGCATGGTTTGTATTGGATGCAACAGGCGCTGCGCTGCCGGCGGCGATACGCGATGTGGACGGCTGCGATCTGTTGGCGGTATCTGGCGGGCGGCCGGTTGACTTAGCGGCGTCGTACGATGGCCGCGCGCTCCGACCCTTAGCTGTGGTGGCCGAAGGCGATTGGTTGTCCCTGGCGCCTGCGATTGAGGAAGCCACGCGATGATGGAGGACCTGATCTCGACGGCGTTGCTTGGAACACGCGGCGGGACTGCGCGCGCGGCAGTTATGCCCGAAGACGTCGCAAGCGTGCTGCCAAGCGAAGCTGCAGACGCCGACGAAAGGCTCCTTGACTCGGCCGCCGCGATGACGCTCTACGCACGAGCTGGCGTCATCCCTCGGGAGGGGATTGAATTGCCGTCCCCGGCCGGCACGGATCAGTGGACTGCGTGTACACCAGTTGCGGCGGCAATTCTCGCGCGGATTTGCGAGGAGGCGATGCACCCGCTCCTGCTGGAATGGCTCGAATTTGCCGCGAGAGCCGAACGCAGGCCGCCGCATTGGATGTTGCCGAAGTTACTCGACGCCGCAGCGGGGCGCCGCGCGCTGCGCGTCCCCGTGAGCGCCATTATCGACGAACGTGGTCGATGGCTCACGCAATTTAACCTGAAATGGCAGTTCACCGGGGCTGGAGATCAGCCGCCGGTGGAACGATGGCAGCTCGGCAATCGCCAACAACGTGGCGAGGCGCTTCGCGAGGTCCGAGCGTGCGATCCTGCCTTGGCTCGTGAGCTGCTAGCGCGCACCTGGGGCGAGGACGCGGCGGAGCTTCGCGTGGAGTGGATCGAGTGCCTGCTCGTCAACTTGAGCGACGCCGACGAGCCATTTTTGGAATCCTGCTTCGAGGATCGAAGCGTGCGGGTGCGTGAAGCGGCCGCCAATCTGCTGTGCCGGCTGCCTGAGTCGCGGTTTGCCCAGCGGATGGTGGCTCGCGTGTCGCCGCTCGTCACGTTTCGGATCGGCGCCGCGGGAAGCGTGCTTAAGCTGACGCGTGGCAAGAAGGCGAGTTGGAACGTTGCGCTGCCGGAGGCATGCGACAAGGGGATGCTGCGCGATGGCGTGTCGGAAAAACCGGGATCATCGATGGGCCCGAAGCAATGGTGGCTCCAACAGTTGATCGGTTTCGTGCCGCTCGACCATTGGACGCGCTCCACGGGCGCCAACGCGGCCGAACTTGTCGGAGCGAATGGCGGGGAATTCGCCGCCGTGCTGACGCATGGATGGCTTGCCGCGCTCGCGCGGCGACCGATCGCGGAGTGGATTGAACCCCTTATGGACGTCGCGGGACCGGACGTGTTTCAATCTCCAGGCGTACTGCAGGCAGTTCCCTTAGAGGCTCGGTCGAAGATGATGAAATTGCTGTCCAGCCGAGTCGCGCAAAACGTGTATTTCTTGAACCAATTGATCGAGGCCTGGCGGCCGCTCGATCCACCCACCTCCAGCCAACTGCTCGACGGCGTCGATCTCCACACATTGCTCTTGTCCGAAGCGCACTTCGCTCTGCACGCGTCGAGCATTTCGCGCTGCGAAGGAATGCTCACAGGTTGGAACAAGGCCGGAGAGCACCCGCGCCGAGTAGACCAGGTACTCGCCATACTCTCGATGCGTCGCACACTTCGTCAGGAATTCACACGATGAGTAAACCGATAGAAGCCAATGGCGTCATGCGGCAGCATGCCGAGATTCAGTATTGCACCGAGTTAGAAGCCCTCGCCGCGTCTGATGAGCGCGCCAAGCCGCCGAATTGGAAGCTCAGTCCTTGGGCGGTCTCCACTTACTTGCTCGGCGGCAAGGCGGGAGACGTGGAAATCACGCCGAAGTACATCGGTCATCGACGATTGATCGAAATTGCCATCGCCACATTGGCCACCGACCGCGCGCTCTTGCTATTGGGCGTTCCCGGCACGGCCAAGACCTGGGTGGCGGAGCACTTGAGCGCCGCGATCAGCGGGAACTCGACGCGGTTAGTTCAAGGAACTGCTGGCACCGCGGAGGAACAGATTCGCTACGGCTGGAACTACGCCCTGCTCCTTGCGAAGGGGCCGAGCCGTGAAGCGATCGTTCCTAGCCCGCTCATGCACGCCATGAGTAGCGGCACGATCGCGCGCATCGAAGAATTGACGCGGATTCCGGCCGACGTGCAGGATTCGTTAATCACGATTCTCTCCGAGAAGTCCTTGCCGATTCCCGAGCTTGACGACGAAGTGCAAGCCAGCAAAGGTTTCAATGTCATCGCCACGGCGAACAACCGCGACAAGGGGGTGAACGAGCTGTCGAGC
>JALHLM010000214.1 GCA_022844585.1 Pirellulales bacterium
ATCCGCCAGCGCTCGTTCCGCCGCGACGTTCGTGCGGTCGGCTTCGTAGACCGAGGCGTCGACTTGGAGTCTCGCCACGTGCTGCTCGGTCTCGGCCTGCACGAATTCCACGGCCGCGGCGAGTTGTGTATCCGTCACGGGGCGCTGGAAGGCGAGCCAGTAGGCGCGGTCGATTTGCGCCGGCAATTCCGCGCCGGCCTCGCGGCGTAGGCGCTGGGCCATCAAGAGCGCTTGGTCATTGCCGAAGACGTTGTTCATTAACTGCAGCGACTGTGTCGGCACCGTGGTCACCAGGCGGCGGTCGCAGGTGGTCGTCGCGTTGGGGGCGTCAAAGCCCTCCAGCATCGGTACTAGCACCGAACGTTTCACAAACACGTACACGCTGCGGCGCCATTGCTCGGGGCCTTCTTTTTCCACGACGGGCCATTTGCTCGTCGACCCGGTGGCGATCACGCTCGGGTCGATGCGCGGGTGGACGCCGGGGCCGAACATTTGCGTGTTGAGCGTGCCGGCAACGGACAGGATCGTGTCGCGAATCACCTCGGCTTCGTTGCGCTTGAGCGGGAAGCGCCATAGCCAGACGTTTTGAGGATCGCGCTTGGACTTCTCCACGTCCTGCGCCGACGCCTGACGATATGTGCTCGACAGCATGATCTGCCGATGCAGTGGCTTCATGCGCCAGCCGCCGGCGACGAACTCGCTCGCCAGCCAATCGAGCAACTCCGGATGCGTGGGGCGCTCGCCGCGGACGCCGTAATCGCTGGGCGTGCGGACCAGGCCCTGGCCGAAGTGGTAGTGCCAGATGCGGTTGACCATCACCCGCGCGGTGAGCGGGTTTTCGGGACGCGTCAACCAATGCGCCAACGTCGCGCGCCGACCGGTCGACGCGGCGTGCTCGGGAGGCTCTGGGAATTGCACCGGCATCGTTTCCAGCACGCTCAGCACGCCGGGCTCGACGACGTCTCCTTTCATGTGCGGTTCGCCGCGCAGCAAGACATGCGTTTCGCGCGGCTTGCGGCCGATGTCCTGGACGCACATCACGTCGTCGACCATCTCCCGTTCCATGCTGTTGAACACGGCCAGCATGCGGTAGTAGTCGCGCTGCGGGATGGCGTCGTACTTATGGTCGTGGCACCGCGCGCAGCCGACGGTCAGTCCCATCACGACGGCGCTGGTCGTGGAGACGACGTCGTCCAATTCGTCGAAGCGGATTTTTTCGTTCTTCTGATTGTCGATCGTCGGCCCGTTGCGTAGGAACGCGGTAGCGATCAACGCTTCTTGATTGCCCGGCGCAATCTCATCGCCGGCGATTTGTTCTTCGATAAAGCGGTCGTAGGGCTTGTCGTCGTTGAACGAGCGGATCACGTAGTCGCGATACTTGTACGCTTGCGGCCGGTCCATGTCGAACTCGAAGCCGTCGGAGTCGGCGTACCGCGCCACATCCAACCAGTGACGCCCCCAGCGCTCGCCGTAGTGTTCGCTGGTCAGCAAGCGATCGATCAATTTCTCATAGGCTTCCGGCGACTCATCGGCCAGGAACGCTTGCACTTCCTCGGGCGTGGGCGGCAGGCCGATCAGGTCGAACGTGGCGCGGCGAATCAGTGCGAGCTTCGTCGCTTCCGCCGACGGTGTCAGTTCCGCCTTGTCCAACCCCGACATTACGAATGCGTCGATCGGACTACGAACCCAGTCGACCTCGGAAACAGTTGGCACTTCTGGCCGGACCACGGGCTGAAAGGCCCAATGGCCGCGATCCTCGTCGGTGATCTGTTTTTCCGACGAGGCCAGCGACGCGGGCAGGCTGTCGATCCATTTGGTGAGCGTGGCAATCTCGGTCGCATTCAATTGTCCTTCCGGCGGCATATGCGGATCGCCGTCCAATTGGATGAAACGATGCACCATGCTCTCGGCGGCGCGACCCGGCGCGACGGCCGGCCCGGAGACGCCCCCTTTCAATGCACCGGCGAGGTTGGAAAGGTCCAACTCATGTTCCGGGGCGTCGGCGTTATGGCAATCCGTGCAATGTCGCTCGAGAATCGGCGCAACGTCGTCGGCGAATGCCTTTTCCAGCGCGGCGCGATCGACTTCCTCGGCCGCCCGGGCCATCGTCGGCACGAGCCCAGCGCCGAGCAACGCACAACAGACCACCACGCCGGTCGGCAATTTTCGCATCACGCGTTCATCCATCGTGAGGGGCAAATCACGCGGCTGAGCGGACCTCGACGCCACGCCCTTCGATTATGTCCGTCAGGCGGCGGTAAGTCGAGTTCGCGGGGGAACTACGGAATTGACGATGATTGCGTCAAGCCCAGGGAAGGCCACCGCAGTCGATGGCGATAGAGAAGTCGTCGAGGGCCTTCCCCGGGCTTATTGCTCAACCGCCGCTTCTCGCTGGACAACCCTCCAGAGGGGGCGTTCCATTGACTTTCGTTGATCCCACGGTTACCGTCAGGGCTACCTGGAGGGGATTTCGCCCGACGAAGTCTCTCGGCTGAGACTACCGGAACAGTTGCCGAGAGATGCACGACCGTCGCCGGGCGCCGCTCCTCCCACCCCGCCTGAACGCCTACCTGACTGTTCCGTCGTTTTTTTCGCGCCCGCCCTGACCGTTTTTCGATCGGAGTGCCTGATGAGCCTCGCGCGCCCGTTCTGCTGCGCCGTCGTCGTCTTGTCGCTCGTGGGGACAGCGGCCCAGGGTGATCCGCCGACGCTGTCGCACACGCTGCCGCTGGCTGTTCCGCCCGGCGCTACGACGGATCTCACGCTTCACGGCGGCGCTCTGGCCGGCAGCACCGGGATTTGGACGAGCTTCGCTGCCAATCAGTCATTGACGCCCGACGTTGCCGAAAACGGCACGCAGCCCGCGCAAGTTTCGTATCGCCTGGAAGTTCCGGCGGAAACGCCGGTCGGGATTGCCGGCCTGCGAGTTGGGACCACCGAAGGCATTTCCAACCTGCGGCTGATCATGGTCGACGACTTGCCGAGCGTCGCCGAGAACAACCAAAACAACTCCTTTGAAGCTGCGCAAACGCTCGCGTCCCCGATCGCCGTCGACGGCAAGATTGACCCGGAGCAGTCGGATTTCTATCGCATCCATGCAACGGCAGGCGCCCGGATCACGGTCGAAGCCGTGGCGCGGCGACTGGGCTTCGCGCTCGATCCGGTGGTGCGTCTTTTGGATGCCCAAGGGCGCGAATTGGTTTATGCCGACGACGATCCGAGCCTGGGGCCCGATTGCCGGTTCGCATTCGATGTGCCCTCAGAAGGGGATTACACGCTGGAGATTCGCGACATCCGTTATCAAGGGGGCGACGCACACCGCTACCGGCTGCGGATCGGCAATTTCCCGTTGGTGTCGACGACGTTTCCGTTGGCGGCTCGTAAGGGACGTGAATCACAACTCGAAGCCGCCGGGAATTCCATTGCCGGGATGGGCCCGATGACCCTGGCGCTCGCGGCCGATTGTTCCAACGCGGCCGTGCCGATGGGCGTGAAGCTTCCGGACGGCGCTGGATCGACGGCCGTCACCGTGGCGTCGAGCGATTGGGACGAATTCGTCGAGACCGAGCCGAACGATACCGTGGAAGCGGCGAATGTGGTGGCGTTGCCCGGCGCGATCAACGGCCGTATCAACTCCACGCGCGATCGCGACCGGTTCACGTTTCATGCCGCGGCCGGGACGCGCTACACCTTGCGGCTGCAAACGCGGAGCCTCGGCTCGCCGGCCGATTTGTCCGTGCGGATTCTGAACGCGGACGGCGGAACGATCGCGGAACTGGAAAACTCCGGCGGCGGCGATCGGGAATTGGAATTTCAATCGCCGGCCGACGGCGACTATCGCCTTGTAGTCGACGAGCTCTACCGTTGCGCTGGGCCGGAGTTTACTTACCGCGTCGAAGTGATTCCGTTCGAGCCTGGCTTCACGCTCACGGCCGAAGCCGACAAATGGGATGTCCCGCGCGGCGGCGTGCTGGTGACGAAAGTTATCTCCGCGCGCAAAGAATACAACGGTCCGATCACGCTTTCGCTGGAAGGATTGGGCGAGGGCGTGCAACTCGCCGCCAATGTCATTCCCGAAGGGCAGAACGAAACGAACCTGCAAATCACCTTGCCGGCTTCCATCGAATCAGGCCGGTTTACGCCGGCGAAGATCGTGGGCCGGGCAGAACTTGGCGGCAAAGCGTTGGCCGTCGTCGCGCAGACGCGGCCGCTGTTGACCGCCGCGTTCAACGGACTTGCCTATCCGCCCGCGGCGCTCAATGGCGTCTTGGGATTAGGCGTTGGTCCGGTGTTTCCGGATTTCTTTAAGCTCACGCTGGACCGCGAGAGTATCGCCTACCCGCGATTGGTCGGCGCCAGCACGTTCACGATCAAAAGTGAGCGGCTGAATGGCTTCGAGGAGGGCATCGCGCTGTCGTTGGAAGGACTCCCGCCGGGCGTCACTGCCGATATTAAGCCGCTGGAAAAGGGACAGAACGAAATCGCGGTCTCGCTTACCGGGCCAGCGCTACTGAGCGATGCGCCCTATCCCCTGCAACTCGTCGGCCAGGCCACGTTTCGCAATCAACCGAAACGAATTGTGTTGGCCGACGTGCCATTCAAGGTGGTCGATCCTCTCCAAGCTCGCGGAGAACAGGCTGCACCGTTGACCGCCGGCGCATCGTCTCCCTTGAAGGTGCAGATCACGCGGTTCGGCGACGCCGCGCCGGTACGCGTCTCGCTTGCCAATCTTCCGCCGGGCGTGACTTCATCCGGCGAAGTAACGGTTGCCGCAGATCAACAAGAAATCGAGTTGCCGTTAACGGCCGCCGCCGAGACCGCGGTGGGCGCTTTCGACGGCGTGGCGCTGATCGCCGCGAGCGAAGTCAAAGGCCAGGCGGTCGTCACGCGCACGCCGATCACGATCACGATTGCCGCGAAAACCGAGTAGTTCATCCGCTTCGTCCAGCTCGAATGATTTCGAGCCTGGCCGCCAGAATCGAAGGATGCCCCCATGCGACGATGCAAGCGTCCCTTCCGTCAAGTTGCCATGGCGATTGTCTACGTCGCTGGGATGTTGTTGGCCTGCGCCACGACGGCCGTCGCCGACGAGCCGGCCGCGCTTTTGGACGACGTGGCGCGGATTGAAGTCTATCCGACGCAAGTTAAGCTGGAATCGGCGCGGCGTGCCATGCATCTCGTAGTGACCGGCGTGAATGCCGCGGGGCAGACGCGCGATCTCACGGATATCGCCACGTTCGAATCGACCAACGCTGCTGTGGCGAAGTTTGAGCACGGCGTCGTCCGGCCGATCGCCGATGGCGCAGCGGATATCCGAGTTACTGTCTGCGGCAAAGAAACTCTGGTTCCCGTCGAGGTGCTGGGGCAGGCCGCCCGGGAACCAGTTTCTTTTCAGTACGGCGCGTTAGTCGCGCTCTCGAAACAAGGCTGTAACTCCGGCGCGTGTCATGGTTCCCCCAGCGGCAAAGGGGGCTTCCGGCTGTCCCTGCGGGCGTACGATGCGGCTCTCGATATCTACACGCTGACGCAAGAAGATCATCAGCGCCGCGTGAATCTGTTGGAACCGGCGAACAGCCTTGTCTTGCAGAAGCCCACCATGGCCGTCACGCATGGCGGCGGCCAAAAGCTGCAGGCCAGCGATCCGGCGTACGCCTTGCTACATGATTGGATCGCCGAAGGCGGCCGCGTGGATGCCCCGGAAAGCCCGCGCTGCGTGCGAATCGAGGTTTATCCGCCGGAACGGACGCTGCACTATCCGGCGACGACGCAACAAGTGATCGCGCTCGCGCATTTTTCCGACGGCTCCGTCCGCGATATCACCGACGTGGCGGTCTACTCCAGTTCCGACGAAGCGGTCGCCACGGCGGACGTGCGCGGCAAGGTACAGGCCAAGGATCGCGGCGAAGCGGCGATTCTCGTCCGCTATCTGGAACACATGGAAACGTCGCGGATGACGTTCCTGCGTGACGTGGAAGGCTTTGCCTGGAACGATCCGAAGGAAAACAACTTTGTCGACCAGCACGTGTTCGACAAACTGCGCTTGATGCAGATTCTGCCGTCGGACTTGTGCACCGATGACGAGTTCATCCGCCGCGCGCATCTCGACGTCGTAGGCGAATTGCCCACGCCGGAGGAAACTCGCTCGTTCCTGGCGGATCCCAATCCCTGGAAGCGCAGCCAGTTGATCGACGCGCTGTTGGAACGACCGGAATACTCACAATTCTGGGCGCTCAAGTGGGGTGATCTGCTTAAGCTCGGCAATAAACGCGTGTCCCAGGCGGGCGTGCATAAATTCCATCATTGGCTGGTGAGCGCCGTCGCGCGGAATATGCCCTATGACGAATTCGCCCGCGAGTTGCTGACCGCCTCCGGCAGCACGTTTGCCAACCCTGCGGCGAATTACTATCGCACGGCGACCGACACCAACGAATGCACCGAAACGACGTCGCAGGTGTTCCTCGGCGTACGCATTCAGTGCGCCAAGTGCCACAATCATCCGTTCGAGCGTTGGACGCAGGACAACTACTACGGCATCGGCGCGTTCTTCCATCGCGTCGCGCGCAAATCCGGCTCCGTGCCGGATGAGTTGGTGGTCTTCGCCTCGCGCAGCGGGGAAATCGTGCAGCCGCGCACCGGCAAGCAGATGCCGCCGTGGTTGCCGCTCACTGGCGACGCGCAAGTGCCGGATGACGAAGATCGACGCCAGGCGTTCGCCGAATGGTTGACGCGGCCGGAGAATCCGTTCTTCGCTCGCGTGGCGGTGAATCGCATCTGGGGGCACCTGATGGGACGCGGGATCGTGGAGCCGGTCGACGATTTCCGTGATTCGAATCCGCCGGCGAACGCGCCGCTGCTGGACGCGTTGGCCGAGGATTTCGCCGCGCATGGTTTCGACTGGAAGCACACGCTCCGCACGATCCTCAACAGCCGCACGTATCAGCTCAGTTCGCGGACGAACGCCTTCAACGCGCAGGACGTGAAGTACTCGTCCCACACGGCGACACGTCTGCAAACTGCCGAACAGTTACTCGACGCCATCTGCCAGGTGACCGGCGTCCCGGAAAAATACCCCGGATTGCCGGCCGGCATCCGCGCCACGCAGTTGCCCAGCCCGGACGTCGATCATCCGTTCCTGAAAACCTTTGGACAGCCCGCCCGGGAGACCGCCTGCCAGTGCGAGCGCGGCGCCGATTCGAATCTCTCGCAGGCGTTGCAACTGATTAACGGCCCGCTGGTCCACGCCAAGTTGAAGGACGAGCACAATCGCTTCCGTAACCTGGTGGCCGCCGGCAAGAGTGATCGCGCGATCGTCACCGAGTTGTACCTGGCCGCGTTTAGTCGCCCGCCCAGCGAACAGGAATTGGCCGTCGCCGATCGGCACATCGCCGCGAGTGGAGATCGCCTCGCCGCTTTGGAAGATCTCTGCTGGGCGGTGATCAACGCGAATGAGTTTTTGTTTCAGCACTAGAGGAAGTAGGTGGAGTAGTTAGTAGGTGGAGCAGGTGAAGTAGTGTTCACTGGCCTCCCTCTCACTACTTCACCTACTAACTACTCCACCTACTTCACCTACTCGCCCAACCACTCCATGCGCCACTTCCTTTCCTTGATTCCCGTTGCGGCGCTCTGGGTTTCGCCGTCCTTCGCCGCCGACGTCTCGTTCAAGAACGAGATCGCGCCGATTCTGGCGGCGCGGTGCGCAGGCTGTCATGGCGGGGCCGAGGCGAAGGCGGGATACCGAGTGAACTCCTTCGCGGCGATGCTTTCGCCGGGCGAGACGGAATCCGACCCCGTGACGGCTGGCGATCCCGATGCCAGCTACTTGTTGGAGTTGATCGAAAGCGATGATGCAGACGCACGGATGCCGAAAGAATCGGAGGCGTTGCCAGCGGCGCAAATGGCGCTGATTCGCCGCTGGATTGAAGAAGGGGCGAAGTTCGACGGGCCGGACGCCAAGGCCGCGCTGCAATCGTACTTGCCGCAAGTGACGCACGCCGCGCCGCCGGAGGCGTATCGCTTCGCCATGCCGATTACGGCTGTGGCCATTTCCCCGAATGGTCAGGAAATCGCCGCGAGCGGCTACCATGAAATCACGATCTGGAGCGCGGCGGACGGCAAATTGTTGCGCCGGATTCAGAACGTCGCCGAACGCACGCTGGGCCTGGCCTTTTCGGCTGACGGCTCGATGTTGGCCGCGGCTGGCGGCGCGCCGGGCGTTTCGGGAGAACTTCGCGTTTACAATCCGGCGGACGGCGCGCTGTTGCGCGAGGTGGGCCGCTTCGCGGATACTGCCTTCGCCGTGACGTTCAATCCAGATGGAACGAAACTCGCCGTGAGTGGCGCGGATCGCGCGATTCATGTCTATCAAGTCGCTGATTGGAGCGAGGCGACGACGATCGAGGATCACGCCGATTGGGTGACCGCCATTGCCTTCAGCCCTGACGGCGCTCGGATCGCATCGGGCAGCCGAGATAAGACGTCGAAGTTGTTCGACGTGGCGACCGGCGACGCGCTCGCGACGTACCCGAACTACGGCGACGCGGTCTACGGCGTCGCGTTCAGTGCGGATGGCGCTCAGGTGATTGCCGGCGGGCGCGCCGGGAGACTTGATTTCTGGAACGCCGCGGATGGCGTCCGTGCCGCGGAGATCGGCGTCGGCGGAGAAATCCAACGTGTCCTCGCCGCCGGCGGCCAGATTTTCACCGTGGCCTCCGACTCGCACGCGCGGCAATTCAAAGCGGATGATCGCGCCGCCGTGCGAACCTATGCCGGCCACAGCGACCGGTTGCAATCGGCCGCGTTTGACGCCGCTGCAAATCGGCTCGTGACCGGATCGATCAACGGCGAAGTGCGCGTCTGGAACACGGCCGACGGCACGCAAGTGACTTCGTTCATCGCCGCGCCGGGTCTCGTCACGGAGACGGCCCAAGTGCAAGCAGCAGCGAAATAGCCGCCCTGAACTTGACCTGAATCGTTCGTCGGCTAAGATTCCTGCGGCTGATTCATCAGCCCCGGACGAGATGCGCCGTACCCGGTGATGCGAAGACGACGCTCCCCAAGCTGCCTTGCTTTAGGAGTGTCGTGATATGGCCTGGATTCTCTTGATCATCGCCGGTTTCCTGGAAGCCGGCTGGGCGGTCGGTCTCAAGTTCACCGACGGCTTCACGCGGCCAATCCCCAGCGTGCTCACGGTCGCCGGCATCACGACGAGCATGGTCCTGCTGTCGCTCGCCACGCGCGAGATCCCGATCGGTACCGCTTACGTCGCCTGGGTCGGCATTGGCGCACTCGGCGCGTCGCTCCTCGGGATGTTCCTGTTCGACGAACCGCGCCACGCGCTGCGGTTCCTCTTCCTCGGCCTGCTGGTCGTCGCCGTGATCGGCCTGAAAGCGACCAGCAGGTAGGTCGCGGCGCTGGATCGTTATTTTCTGCGATACAGCGCAAGCGCCGCGAGGCCTAATCCGGCCAAAACAAGCGTGCACGGTTCCGGCACCGGCTGGCCGATTTGCCCGCGAATCGCGCCGCCGGTAAAGGAATTGTTGTGCAGGTTGACGTAGAACCCAGTCGGATTCGCCAGCAAGTTTGCAGATCGGAAGAGC
>JALHLM010000215.1:0-2001 GCA_022844585.1 Pirellulales bacterium
TTGCCAATTCCAGTAGCCCGTTGATCGACAAATCCGAAATGATCTCAACATGCGTAGCGAGATATTCAAACGCCAATACTCGAAGTCCCTGGTTCGGAGCGGGATCCGAAATTGAGAATTGGCGTCCGCGAGCCTCGATGACTTCCCATTCAAGTGATTCTTGATATCGCTTATCTGGCTTGGCTCGTTGATTGATCCAGAGGTGAGTGTGGTCGGCGCCGGCGCCATACCCCAGCATCAGGTACTCGTCCGACATACCGGGTCGCTCGCAATGATACATGACTTCGACGCACGGCCGCCTTCCTTGCGGAGCATTCGATGGTCGCAAAACTACGAAAGGGGCTCGAGCCGCAGCTGCTTCGATTGTCAGGTGTTCGCAAATCGGATTCTCAGGTTGGACTAGTTCGTCGTGAGTCGGCGTGTATGTGAACAAAGCTGGATCGGCCAACTGATCGTAAGCAACCTCCAGCACTTCATGCGACTCGACGGAATGGCCATCGACCACTCCGGCAATCGACAACAGCGCGGCGCGCTCCACGTCGGCGGCGAACTCGAACTCGCTCGCCTCCCAGGCCAACCAATGGGGCCATAGTCGTTCATGGGGAAGCTGAATCGCCCTAATCACGAGACATTCTCGCCCCGCCACTTGGCGAACGCCCGTTGCCTCCAGGCTCAACGCCGCGAAGCAGTGCCGCAACAATCCGCGATGGAAATGCCGTGCGAACTCCGTTGGGCATTCCATGCCATTGCCGCGAGGACGTGGCTTCGAACGATGCTCCACGACGCCGGTCGCTTGACGCTTCCACGATTCGTCGCCGTTGACAACCTCCAACTCTGTCGCCGCTGCGCCATCCTTGAATCTCGTCGATTCAAGGCGCACCTTATTGGGCAGCTCTGCCCAGAACGCAAGATCGGTCAGCGACTCAGCAACTTGATCGGCGGACAATCTAGGGCGACCAACTACTAATCGTCGCCCAGAAGAAGCATTGGGCGGAGTTTCCCGCTTTCGATGACGAATCCGCCCATGCACCGAGCGAAACGTGTCGTCAACGCCGTAGAAACGTTCGAGGAACTCGCCAAGCTGCGACATGACTTACGTTTCTCCTATAAAGCTATGCAACAGAATTCCAGCTCCACTACACCCTCGCGAGTTCGTCGCCGCCCTTCCATTCGCTATTGGCGGTTCGCACGACCGCATAAAGTAAAGAGATCGTCCAAGAGCGTGTACGCCATGGCGCACCTCTCAAGCCTTGCGCAACCACATTAGAACAACAAATGACAGCCCAAATTACGCAAACAGCGCAAAAAAGAACCCCCCGTAGCCTGGCAGCTACGAGGGGTCTTTTTCTAGTCAATTTGGTAGATGTGCAACTAGAGATTGCTCTCTTGTTGAACGCCCTGTCGAGGCGTAAGTACCGTCTCCACAATACAATGGCCTGTCCATGTCGCCATGGCACAGACGAATCATCCTTAGAAAGGAGGTGATCCAGCCGCAGGTTCCCCTACGGCTACCTTGTTACGACTTAGTCCCAATCGCGGAGTTTATCTTCGGCGCTTGCCCCCTTGCGGTTGGCTTGGCGACTTCGGATACCCCCCACTTTCGTGGCTTGACGGGCGGTGTGTACAAGGCTCAGGAACATATTCACCGCGGTATGCTGACCCGCGATTACTAGCGATTCCGGCTTCATGCAGGCGAGTTGCAGCCTGCAATCCGAACTGGGGCACATTTTTTGGGATTTGCTTGCTCTCGCGAGTTTGCATCCCTTTGTGTGTGCCATTGTAGGACGTGTGCAGCCCTAATCATAAAGGCCATGAGGACTTGACGTCATCCCCACCTTCCTCCGGTTTAACACCGGCAGTCTCACTAGAGTCCCCGCCATGACGCGCTGGCAACTAGTGACAAGGGTTTCGCTCGTTAAGGGACTTAACCCGACATCTCACGACACGAGCTGACGACAGCCATGCAGCACCTGTGCACGTTCCACCCGAAGGCGTGGCCCG
>JALHLM010000215.1:2011-9577 GCA_022844585.1 Pirellulales bacterium
ACTAGGATAAGGTTCTTCGCGTAGCCTCGAATTAAGCCACATCCTCCACCGCTTGTGTGAGCCCCCGTCAATTCCTTTGAGTTTCAGCCTTGCGACCATACTCCCCAGGCGGAGCACTAATTACTTTCGCTTCGATGGAAAGGTTATGGAGGACCCTTCCATCTAGTGCTCATCGTTTACGGCTAGGACTACCGGGGTATCTAATCCCGTTCGCTACCCTAGCTTTCGTGCCTCAGCGTCAGAAGAGACCCAGTGAGCCGCTTTCGCCCCTGGCGTTCCTTAGGATATCAACGCATTTCACCGCTCCACCCTAAGTTCCGCTCACCTCTATCTCCCTCAAGCACTGTAGTTTTGGGCGCAGTTCCTCGGTTGAGCCGAGGGATTTCACACCCAACTTACAGCGCCGCCTACGCACCCTTTAAGCCCAGTGATTCCGAATAACGTTTGTACGGTTCGTCTTACCGCGGCTGCTGGCACGAACTTAGCCCGTACTTCCTCTGAGGATAGGTCAAAACGAAGAGATTACCCTCCGCCCATTCCTCCCCTCTGACAGCGGTTTACAACCCGAAGGCCTTCATCCCACACGCGGCGTCGCTCGGTCAGGCTTTCGCCCATTGCCGAAGATTCTCGACTGCAGCCACCCGTAGGTGTCTGGGCAGTGTCTCAGTCCCAGTGAGCTGGGTCGTGCTCTCACACCCAGTACCCATCATTGCCTTGGTAGGCCATTACCCCACCAACAAGCTAATAGGACGCGGGCTCATCCTCAGGCGGAATCACACCTTTGGTCCGGGGACGTCATCTGGTATTACCTGCAGTTTCCCGCAGCTATCCCAGTCCCGAGGGTAGATACCCACGCGTTACTCTCCCTTTCGCCGCTCTTACCTCTTGCGAGGTTCGCGCTCGACTTGCATGCCTAATCCACGCCGCCAACGTTCATTCTGAGCCAGGATCAAACCCTTCAATTATTTGCTGCTTAACCAAAGCCTTGCGGCCTCGGATAGTTAGCTGAACAACCAGGTTTGTTTGACCGAGTGGTTTGCAATCCATGGTCGTGAAGCCATGAGATCGCCTCGGTCGGTTTCCGGTCTTACGCCGGCTGATTCGACAGGGAACTTCTACCAAATTGTCAAAGATCAAAAGCAAACTCGCGGAGGAAACCGGCTTAGCGGCTAACCCCGCGAGGGACTCACATTCTATGCGAATGAGGCGTCGTGTCAACACGTCGCCGGCGATTTTTATTTCGCCTGTTTCGTCCTCCCCACCACACGTCTGGTCTGACCGAAGTCAGGCAGTCTTGTGGCGGGAGAGGTATGTTATCGACCGAATGGGCGTTCGCCTAGGGGCGAAAATGGAAATTTTGAGAATCGTGCTAAGGGCAGATTACGTAATGACTTGGGAGTGACGCCTGATCGAGAAGTTGAATTGTTGCTCCGGACGAGGACGCGCGTGAGAATTGAAGACGCTCGCAGTTCGGTCGACGCAGTCCGTGCATTCGGAGAACTCGATGATGACGCGGAAACCACTGGCCTGCCTATTGGTCGGGTTTTTCCTGGCGACGTTGTGCAAATCGCTTTCGTACGGTGCACTTCGCCCCACGTTGTCGATCCGGCGATTGGCGATCGAGGCCGACGCAATCGTCATCGCGGTGCCGCTTGATCCCAAGCCGGGGGAGATGCCGCACCGGTATCGTGTCGTTGAGGTGATGCAGGGAACCGAATATGGAGTCGGCGATGAGGTCGTGCTGCATCAAGACGCACTTCCAGAGCTGACGCCGAGTAAATTCGCGCAAAGTCTACGCGGCGGCGACAAGGTTGCGCCGCCAGAGATCGACAAGGCATTGCTCTTCATCATGCCCCCGGTTGACGGTTGGCCAGTCGTCGACGGCACGGTGCGGGCGGACATTCGTGCGCTGGCCAAGACAGGCGAGGCGCTGCTTCCGCAGCAGGTCATCAATCCAGGAGCGCAGTTCATGCTGCCGCTAAAGGGAGTGACCTGGGAAGGCATGCTGGTGAAAGTGCGCGCCGAGCTGCCCGAGGTCAATCATGTGCGCGAGTTGCGGGCGATCGAGGATCCTGCGCAACGAAATCGCGCGTTGTTGGATTGGATTCGGGCGCACAAAGGGGAATTCGGCGGCGGCTTCGAGGGACAAACGGAGGGCTGGGCGACGTATGAATACAAGCTGTTCGAGTGGATCTACGAGAGCTGCGTTCCGGAGGATTGCTGGGCCGCGATTGAATTGATGGTTGAAATCCACGGTCGTCCTGATTCGCTTTCCGTCCCATCGTTTTGCTCGCCGGAAGGTAGAAGTTTGCTTTTGTCAAAGGCTTTTGATGAGCAACTCGACGACAAGTTGCGCCTCACCGCGCTCAAGAAACTCAGCAACTCCTGTTTTTGGCCGCAACGCGAGGACTTTCCTTCGATCGTGAATGCGACGCCCGACGAGCAGAATGAAATCATCGATCGGGTCACGCCGCTGCTGAAGCATCAAGAGCCGGAATGGCGATCCGCCGCAGTCCGTTGCCTCTCCGAAGCTAGCTGGCCCGGCGACGGCAACTTGAATCACTTGGGCACGAAGCGAGCGGTGCCGGCGCTAACCGCGTTGTACGGCGTCGAACGCGATGCGCATGTCCGCGAGCAATTGGCAACGGCGCTGCGCCTCATGGGCGACGAATGGACCTGGCAGCAGACTAGCGGCAATCCGCGCGGCATGGTGGTGATTGCGCGCGTCGCGGAGGCTCGCGCAGATGAGTTGGTGTTTCAAGTGAACTTCATGTACACGCGCACGCAGCGCACGCTTCCGCCCGTGGCCAAGTTTGAACAGCGCGATGAACGCGGCGATGTCGCAATCTCCGCCGGCGTGACGCCAATCGTTAAGATGACGAAGGACCGAGCCATGCGGGAAGTGAGCACTTGGATCGAACGCGGCGAACTGACGCTTCCGGTTGGCGATCTCCAATCCGGCGTCTGGCAGGTCACCTTCGAAGGCTTCACGGACGAAAACGAACCGTGGCACTCGGAGCCGATCGAAGTCACGCTGCCCGTGGCGAAATAAATGGCGTAAGGCGTCATCACGATTTCAGCCCTAAGGCCGGGCCGTGATGCTCCAGATCTGCTCGGAGCGTTTAGAAACGCCAGCCGACGCCGATGTTCGAGAAGAAGTTCGGGGCGTCGTCGGTCATGCCCCAGCCGAGGCGGGCGCCGAGTTCGAGGTTTTCTGTGACCAGGCAGTGCATGCCGGGGCTGAGAAAGGCGCGGGTGAATTCTGCTTCCGCGCCTTGCGAGTTAATGCTGAAGTATTCGGCGTGGGCGTGCCAGCGCTCGTTGATCGGGATGCGGAGCACGACCGATGGCGCCCAGAGGTTGAAGGCGTTTTCGGCGGTATGTTCGGTTACGTAGTGAATGGACGAATCGAGTCGCCAGCGATTGGCCAGTTCCCAGCCAAATGTATAGGTCGCAAGGAGGTCGGTATCGTTCGATTCGCCGCTGGTCGGCGTAAAGCCTTGCACGATCATCGCGCTCCGCGGCAGCCAGCGATCTTGTTCGGTGACGCTCGCCTTGAAGCCATACAAGAGTTGCGATTCGCGCTCGAGCTCCCCGCCGGCAGGCGCTTCGCCTCCCGCGTTTCCGGAAACGAGATCGCCTGCGCCGCCGACTTCATAGTTCCAGCCGAAACGCAATTCGAGGCGATCGCTCAGGCCGCGCCGGATGAGGATTTCTGGAAAGCTGTGCGTCTCGGCGACGTCGCGATTGTCGATGAACGAGTACGAGGACTCGAAGACGGTCACGCATCGCCCCACCGTGCTGGTGGCGGGCGTGAAGGCGTCGCGGTCGGTCTCCAGTTCTTCCGCTTCCTCTTCTTCCGCTTCAAATTCCTCGGCAACTGCTTCTTCGACTTCGATTTGCGACTCGTCCATCTGCGCGATGGCCGTCGTAGCGCCGCTCGGCCCCTGCGCGAGCAACGCGACCGTCAGCAGAAGTAGGCGCCGCATGGCATTTCTCCAGACGGGCGGTCCCTAGGACGACAGCCCCCATTCGTACGATCCTGGCGCCGCGAAGCACTGCGACTGCCTCAGAATTGATCGGCAAAGTCGTGGCGCTATCGACCACGCAAAGGCGCGGCAGGCGACGTCCGCGGCGTGACGCGGAGCCGTTGGTATCGATCATTCCGACTAGGCAAACTTGATGTTTGGACCGATCAACTATTGCGCAAAAAAAAGGGGGGCCGGCTTCGCAGCCAGCGCCCCCTCAAATCGGCAATCGGACTACTCGCCTCCGGTCGTCATGTTCTTGATCTGCTTTTCCAGCGAGTCCAGGCTCCAATCGCCTGGTTTCTGGCTGGGCGGAAATTCCTTCATGCTCATCAGGAACTCGCTGGCCATCGCCTGCAAGGGAACCAGCACGAAGGCCCGGTCGATCATCCAATCGTGGTAGGTGTTCGAGTTTTCCTGCGACTTCTCGAACGGATCGCGACGCAAGTTGAAGAGCAGCGGCAGGCGCAAATGAACGAACGGCTCGCGCCACACGTCCAATTGGTGAGCCCGGTTCTCCAAGTAGATTGCTTTCCAGTCCCCTGCGCGCATCGCGACCACGTCACCGGCGTCGTTGACGTAGATGAACCCTTTGCGGGGCGATTCCTTGGTTTTGCCGCTGAGATAGTCCAGCAAGTTGTAGCCGTCGATGTGGTTCTTGTACGAGCGGCCGTTGAACTCCGCGCCCTTGAGGAGCTTTTCTTTCACGTCGGGCGCGCCGGCGGCGGCGGCGAACGTCGGCAACCAATCCTCGTGGGAGATGATGCCGTTGAGCGTCGTGCCGGCCGGGAAATGTCCTGGCCACTTGATGAAGCACGGCACGCGATAAGCGCCTTCCCAGTTGGAGTTCTTCTCGCCGCGGAACGGCGTGGTACCGGCGTCGGGCCAGGTGTTGTAGTGCGGACCGTTGTCGGTGGAGTATTGCACGATCGTGTTGTCGGCGAGGCCGAGTTCGTCAATCAGCTTGAGCAGTTCGCCGACGTGCATATCGTGCTCGACCATGCCATCGCTGTACTCGTCCTGGCCGGAGATGCCGATATGCTCGGGCTTCACGTGGGTGCGGAAGTGCATCCGCGTGCCGTTCCACCAGCAGAAGAACGGTTGGCCGGCCTTGGCCTGACGGGTGATGAATTCCTTGGCCGCGGCCAGAGTTTCATCGTCGATGGTTTCCATGTGCTTCTTGGTCAGCGGACCAAGATTTTCGATGGTTTGGCCGCCTTTGCCGTCCGCCTTGCTCTTGATAATGCCGCGCGGGCCGAATTGTTCCAGGAAGGTCTTGCCGTTGGGCAATTTCATGTCGCGCGGGTAGTCGCGATTTTCGGGTTCTTCTTCGGCATTCAAGTGATAGAGGCTGCCGAGAAATTCGTCGAAGCCGTGCATCGTCGGCAGGTGTTCGTCGCGATCGCCTTGATGGTTCTTGCCGAACTGGCCCGTCGCGTAGCCTTGGCTCTTAAGGACTGTGGCCATCGTCACGTCCGTCTTCTGCCAGCCTTCCGCCGCGCCGGGCATCCCGACTTTGGTCATCCCGGAGCGCACGGGAACGCTCCCACTGATGAAGGCCGCGCGTCCGGCCGTGCAACTTTGCTGGGCGTAATAATCGGTGAAGGCGACGCCTTCGCGAGCAATGCGATCGATGTTCGGCGTCATGTAGCCCATCATGCCACGGTTATTGTGGCTGATGTTCCAGGTGCCGATGTCGTCGCCCCAGATGACGAGGATGTTGGGCTTTTTGCCGGCGGTCGGTTGCGCCGTGGCGGCCTGCTTGTTTTGAACCTTGTAGCTGGCGAGCGCGAAAACGTTCTTCGACACCGCGCCATCGACGCAACACGATTTCTGTCCGGCGGGCGTCGCATCGGACGCCGCCGTGGTCGTCTCGGATTCCGCGCGCGCGGTCGGCGAGAACGATAGTCTCTCCGTCGCCGCGGCCCATCCGAGCGTGGCGCCGACGGCGAGCGCTGCGAACGTGTAAACCTGGTTTCGTTTCACTGGATTGTTTCCAAGAGATAGAGATGTTGGGGAGCGCGACGAGCTATGCCAGCTTCCGGAACTTATAAGCGGGGGATGACCGGAGTTCAACTCAATCGCGCCGTTCAGCTGCTCGAAATCACTTACCGCGATTGTTTTGTGGCGCAGCGCAGAGTCGTCTGTGGCGACCATCTTATCGCCCCAAGTGTACGACAGTTATTCCTATCGTACGGCATTGTGGACGTGCGCTATGAATGATCGCCCCGGTGGGGACGGGTTGCGAAAAAGCGAGGCGAGCAGCGACGCCGGCGACCTTGATGCGGCTGGCCGCAGGAGCCGATGCATCAACTGGCGTGGATATGTGGGGCGTCTGAAAACGTCTCGCGCGGTCGTGCCAGCAATGCAGACGTTAGCGATTCAACCGCAGCCGTGAGAATTCACGGACCTGCTCGGTGATGGCAACTTCCGTCGGCAGGCGTTCCATGGAGCTCGCGCCGTAGAAGCCTTCGATGTTGGGGACGCGTTCCAGGATGTACTGCGCGTCGTCGGGCATCGCGATCGGGCCGCCGTGGCAGAGGACCAGGACGTCGGCGCGGGCTTGTTTGCAGGCGGTGGCGATGGCGGTCACATCGCGGACGCAATCATCGAGCGTGCGCGCCGTGCGCGCCCCGATCGTCCCTTTCGTGGTGAGGCCCATGTGGGCGACGACAATGTCTGCGCCGGCTTCCGTGAGCTGGCGGCCTTGGTCGGGATCGAACGCGTACGGCGTCGTCAGCAAATCGAGCTGGCACGCCGCGGCGATGAGTTCGACTTCGAGATCGAAGCCCATGCCGGTTTCTTCCAGGTTCTCACGGAAGAGCCCGTCGATAAGACCAACCGTGGGAAAATTCTGGATGCCGGCGAAGCCCAGGCTCTTGAGCTCGCGCAGGAACGAGTCGCGCAGGAGAAACGGATCGGTCCCGCAGACGCCGGCCAGGATCGGCGTGTGGCGAACGGCCGTGAGGACCTCGGGGGCCATTTCGCGGACGATCTGATTCGCGTTGCCATACGGCATGAGTCCGGCGAGCGATCCGCGCCCGGCCATGCGGAAGCGGCCGGAGTTGTAGATCACGATCAGATCGACGCCGCCGGCTTCTTCGCACTTGGCGGAGATACCGGTCCCGGCGCCCGCGCCGAGGATCGGCTCGCCGCGCACGACTTTGGCGCGGAGGCGAGCAAGAATGGCTGGACGTGCGAGTGGGTCGTTCATCGTGCGCGAGCACTACTTCGCGGGCAGCGGCGCGGACTGGACTTTCCAGGTTCCATCCGCCTTGCTCATGACCCAGTCTTGCGTCGAGACCACGGTACCGTCCTTGCCGTAGACCTCGACCTTGACTTTGGCGGTGTCGCCTTCGACCAGCGTTTCCGTGGCGATGAAGCCGTTGTAGTTGCGGAATTTCGCGCGATCCGCAGGCTTGGGAATCGACGCCTTGACCCACAACTCTTCGGTGAGCCGCTGACTGCCCGCGGCATCGACCATTTTCGTCAGCACCAGATTGATGGCACCGGTTTCGGTGCTGGCGTCGAGCTGATC
>JALHLM010000216.1 GCA_022844585.1 Pirellulales bacterium
CATCGCCGCTCGCGAGATCGAGGCAATACACCTTCCACTGATGCGGCGCCTGCGGCGGCTCAGGGCGATCTCCGCCGAAATACAGGCCCTTCTTCGGGGCTTCCGATTCGCCGGTGTTCACGACGGTCGTCAGAAACACGCGATTCCCCCACACCACCGGCGAAGACCAGCCGCGGCCCGGGAGGTCGGTCTTCCAGAGCACGTTTTCCGTCGCGGACCAAGTGTCCGGGAGTTGCGAGTTTTCACGCTCATCGACGCCCAACGCCAACGGACCGCGAAGCTGCGGCCAATTCTCGGCGGCGTTGGCGCCGGGGAGAATGAGGAGGGAGAGCAGGAGTGGGAGGAGAAATCGCATGGGATGGGCGCTCTTAAGCGAGGTTGTTTTGTAGGCGGCGGTATTCACAGGGATTCACCACGGAGAGCACGGAGGACACGGAGGAGGGAGAAGTTTGAAGTTTTCAGTGGGAGCGAGTTAGATCGTAGCGCAGGCCGTGCGCGAGTTGGGTGAATTGAATTGTTGAATGTAGGCCATGAGATAGTCGTCGCACGTGACTGTAGTAAGGCCCGCCGTTGCGCGAAGGCGGGCCTTTCCCTATCTTCTCAATCAGAACTTCACCATCGCAATTATAAGCGTAGTTGGCGATGCAAAACTCCCGGCACGGCCCGCCCTACTTCCCCCTCCGTTCTCTGCGTCTCAGCGCCTCCGCGGTTCAATCGGATTCACCCCTCCGTGTTCTCCGTGCTCTCCGTGGTGAATCCTCTGAATCAATCTAATGTCCACGGCTCACGGTATTTCCGGCTGAGCATCGCCGTGGCTTCCGCGTCGTCTTGGATTGTCTCCTTCGCCGGGTCCCAGCGCAGGCTCTCACGTCCTAAGCGCATCGCGATATTGCCGAGGTGGCAGATCGTGATCGAGCGGTGGGCGGTTTCGACCGGGGCGACGCATTCGGTGCGGGTCAGGACGCCGTCGATGAAGTTGCGGAAATGGTCGTCGCTCTTGTAGAGGTGAATCTCGTTCGGGCCGATGACGGTGTCGAGCAGCTTTTTCGGTTCCGCGTCGTGCTCGCCGCGGTTCGCCCAGACTTTGCCTTCGGTTCCTTCCCAGGTGACGCCTCCGCGTTCCTTGTCGGAGATGATCATCTTCACCCCGTCGGCGTAGTGGGCTTCGAAATAAAACTCCGTCGCGGTATTCCAAAGCGGGTCGGGCGGGAAGACGCCTTTCGCCGCGCGGATTTCCACGGGGCCGGTGCCGTCCGTGCCGAGGCCCCATTGCGCGCAGTCGGGATGATGCCCTCCCCAATCGGTGACCATGCCGCCGGAGTAATCGTAGATCCAGCGAAAATTCACGTGGCACCGCGCGGGGGCGTACGGGACGTCCGGCGCGGGTCCGAGCCAGCGGTCGTACTCGAAACCGTCCGGCACCGGCGCGGTTTGCTTCTGATCGCCGGTCTTGGCGAAATCGACGCGTCCGGCCGGCAGCCCGACGCGGACGGTATGCACCTTGCCGATGCGTCCGTTGCGGACCAGTTCGCAGGCGCGGCGAAAATTGCTGTCGGAGCGTTGCTGGCTGCCGGTCTGAAAGATGACGTTGTGTTGCTTGACCGCATCGCTCATCCGGCGCCCTTCGACGATCGTCAGCGACAGCGGCTTCTGGCAATAGATATCCTTCTTCGCCCGCGCCGCCGCGATGACGGGAATCGCATGCCAATGATCGGGCGTGCAGATCTCCACGGCGTCGACGTCGTCGCGGCCGAGCACTTCGCCGAAATCGACGTACGCGTCGCAACCCTTGTACGAGCCGGAGGCCTTGGCCGCGGCGTAATGCTCCTCGACCAACTGCTTAGCTGGCTCGCGCCCACCCAGCTTGCCGTCCCAATAGCCGAGACTCCCACGATTCACATCGCACACGGCCACCAACTGCACGCGCTCATCCGGCAGAAAGCTCCGCAGATCATTGAAGCCCTGGTTACCGGTGCCGATCATCGCCACGTTCACGCGATTACTCGGCGCAACCTGCCCCCGGCCGAGCGCCGAAGCGGGAATGATCGTGGGAAAACCAAACGCGGCAGCGGTGACGGCGGTGGTTTTGAGGAACTGGCGGCGGGAGGTGCGTTGGGACATGGCGGAGGGCTCGGTGAGTGGGCGACGATAGATGTAGCGACAATATAGCCGCGGCGTGATGCGGCAACAATCAATCGTGCGGTTCTGGCGACGGCTCTTTCAGCAGGTCCTCGCCGGGAACGGATTGGAGGAGGCGTTTGAATTCTTCGGCGATCGCGATCTGATCTACTGTTGAATCTTTCGCCCATGCAATGTAACGACGCATGTCCGGTGCGGCTTCGCGAATGACACGATTGCGCTCGGGGTGCAGATCGAGAAAGACCGAATGGGCGCGGAAATCACCTTCGTGCTCGTCCCCTGGATACCACTGAAACGAAGCGTCGGCGAATCGCTCTTCGGCAATCGACCAGTAAAGGTCCTTGACCCAGCCTGCGACGGGCTCGGTGGAAATCGCAGTTAAGACTTCGCCTAGGTCAGGTTGAGTGATGCGCTCACCCCAGCGCGGCGGCGGTAACCAGTTCGGTGGAAACTCGTCACGTTGATGCTCAGACATCATGGCCAGCCCGTGCGGCAGGTCGCCGTGGATGAGTTCGCGTTCCACGCGATAGCGCAAGAATTGTTGCGGTTGTGTGAAAGGGATGATGGCCGCCCAGATGGCGATGGAGAGTGCTCCAACTATCCAAGAGGAGCGATGCACCTTGCGCTGTAGTGGCGGCTTGTCGGGCGTCGACCAGCTGCTTCGCGAAGCACTGAAACTGCCGGTTGCAACAGCGAACAGAATTGGCCAAAGCAGGACGCTAAAGCAACACGACATCCCTGCAACGCTAGCGTTCAACTGCTCAAGTGCATTGAGTCGCACACCGCCCATGACCTGAAACACGGGCCGCGGCATCGTAAACGAGGCGACGAGAACGATTGTATCCGCGAACAAGAGCACTAAGCAGAGCACCAGTCCAAACGGAGCGGAGAACATGCACGATGCAGCGCGCGAGATCAGAAGCACGCGCCATATCGCTACGATCGCAAGAAACCAATAGTTGGTCACAGCCGCATCGTAGGGCGATAGAAAACGTTCGACAGGAATCGCATAGAGCCAGGCCAGCGGCGCAGTCATCCAATAGAGCGTGAGAAAGTCTGGATAGAGTTCCCAGAAGCCTCGCCCGTTTGCTCCGTTGCTGACAGCCGCTCCATAAAGGAGAGCGTACAACAGAAACGACGTCACCAGCGAGGCCCCGACGGGGATTAACAGGTACCACGGCTCGTGCCAAAGGCTCTCGGCGTCGTACTCGCGGGCGAATCCGGCCGAGATGACGAAGATCAATCCGAGCCACAAGGCGCGCGGGCATTCCAGCAAGGATTGAATCGCTTGTTTATCGCCGAATAGGTATCGCAGGATGGTTGTCGCGCTTACGGGCTCTGGCATGGATGGATTCCTGCTTCATCAACCAATTTGCTGCAGCGCGACTTGCTTCGCAGGGCGTGGCCTTTGCGCCAGACTTCACGGCGAATGCGGTCACGGCGTTGCGACGCCGCATCGCTGAAGACGGCGCGCAACACGTCACGGAACGCTTGTTCCAATTCTTCGACCGGCATCCTATCCGGGCGGTACGTGACATCAAACAGCGTATAGTGCGACCAGTCGCGATCATTGAGCAATCGCCCTTGCTCCGCCAGGCGGCGGCGCAGTTGCGTGCCTGGGAAAGGGGTTTGCAGGGTGATTTGAATATCGGCGAAGGGACTCGTCAGCAAGAAATCGACTAGTCGGTCGATCGACGTCCTGGTTTCTCCATCCGCGCCGAGAATGAAGCATCCATTGACTGCCACGCCGGCCGCCTGAATACGTTCGACGGCGGCCAGAACACGGTCTAACTCCGCTTGCTTCTGGCCCATGCCGGGATAGCGGAACACCAACGACTCGACGCCCATCAGCACTTGCAGGCATCCGGAGCGGGCCAGTCCGGCGAGCACTTCGGGCCGTTCGCCGATGCGCCAGTCCGCTTCGGTGAAGTATCGTGCGCCGCTGCGTTCCAGCACTTCGAACAATTCGTCCGGGGAGCGCGATCCAGCGAACGTGTTGTCGTCGGCCAGTTCAATCACCGGACGCGGCGACAAGCGAGCAATGGCCTGCAATTCCTCATCAAAGCGCGCGGCGGGCTTCTCGACAAACCCGCCGAGCAGCCGGCTCGCGGCGCAGAAATCGCAAGCCAGCGGGCAACCTCGCTGGGTTTGCAACGTGTATCGCGCCATATCTCCGTTAAGCAAGTCAAAACGTGGCATCGTCCACGCAATCGGCGCCGGCCGTTTGCGGGCGTCGTAGACGGTGCGTAGCTGTCCTGCGCGAGCGTCCGACAATACTTCGCGCCAGACTGGTTCCGCGGGGCCGACGACGACGGCGTCGCAGAATCGCGCCGCCTCGTCCGGCATGGCCGTGGCATGCAAACCACCGATGACGGTACGCACGCCTGTCGCGCGTAACTTCTCACTGAGGCGGTAGGCATCGAGCACTGAAGCCGTGAGCGCTGAGATGGCGACCAGGTCAGGATGGCCCGATAGAATGCGATCGACGGCCGATTGGTCGATTGTGTCCAGCGGCAGATAGTCGCACGTCCAGTCGTGCGGCAACATACCGGCCAGCGTTAGCAGTCCGAGCGCAGGAAGTTGGCCGATGGCCCGGGCGCGGTCGTGCAGGCCCGGCAGGGACATGCCGAGTTCCAGCATTTCCGCTTCGCGGACGCGAAAGCCGACGAGGGGTACGAAGGTAACGTGGGGCACGCGCAATACTGCAGCTTGGTGATGGACTTCGCTTCATCATAAGCGATCTCGCAGCGCGGCGCGCTATGTGCGTCGATGTTCGGTGTTTTTTCGCTGCCGGCCTTGTGGGTCGCGCAATATACTAACGCCGCTGGCGAATCTCCTGCGCGGGTGCGATAATTCGCCGCAACAGCGTCGGCGCCGTTAAGCCCAGGGAAGGCCTCCGATAACCGTTAGCGATGGGGACGTCTTCGAGGGCCTTCCCTGGGCTTGGCGAGTTGGTGGTTTGGCGGTTTGGCCGTTTGGCCGAGGGCGCGACGTCTTCTTGTCTTCTCTTTTCGCTCAAATTGCTCATTGCATGAAAAACCGAATTCCGTCGCGGCTCTTCGCTGTTCTTGTCGCCGTCATCGCCCTGGGCTGGTCATCTCTGGCCGTCGCCGCGGCGCCGGAGGCGGCGGATTGGCCGATGTATAACCGTGACGTGGCTGGGTGGCGGTTCAATGCGGCGGAGACGACGCTGTCGCCGGAGAACGTGGGCGGGCTCGTGGAAAAATGGCGGTTTCCGGCCGAGGGTTCCGGGCAATTGGTCGGCGTGATTCATGCCACGCCGAGTGTGGTGAATGGCTGCGTCTATTTCGGGACCGCGACCGAGGCGACGTTCTATGCGCTGCGGCCGGATGGGTCGCTCAAATGGTCGTATCGCAATCCGGCGTATCCGCCGATCAAGGCGGAGAGCGACGGCGGCGCGAATGATGTGACGGACAAGCTCCGGTTTCGCGGGTCGGATCAGGGGATTATGACTTCGGCGCTGGTGACCGAGGACGCCGTGTACTTCGGCGACCTGGGCGGGTGGATTTACGCGCTCGATCGCGCGACCGGCGCGGAGCGGTGGAAGGTGCATACCCGGGCGGACGGGTTTCCGGGGGCGCATCCGTTGAATTGGGTGTTCGCGTCGCCGATTCTGGCCGACGGTAAGATCGTGCTGGGGGGCGGGGCGCTGGAGCAGTTGATCGCGGGGACGCCGTTTTACAAAGGGAGCAGCGGGCGCGGATTTGTCGTCGCGCTCGATCCCAGCGACGGGCACGTCGTGTGGAAGTACGACGTGGGGCCGAAGCCGGAGCCGCTCGATCCGCCGATCGTGATGAAAGATTCTTGGGGCGAGCACAAGTTTTATTTTGGGCCCGGCACCAGTTCGATTTGGAGTTCGCCGTCGTTCGACGCGGAGTCGGGGACGATTTACTTCGGCAGCGACGTGAACACCTCGCCGCGGAAGCCGACCGACGACAACCCGGCGCTGCACACGCGGGAATCGTGCGCGGTGATCGCGCTCGATGTGAAGTCGGGCGGCGAAAAATGGGTAACGCAGATCAATCCCGGCGACGTCTGGACAAACGCGATGCGTTCCTACAATCCGGACGAAAAGCGCTACAAGGATCAATCGATCGGCGACACGCCAAAAGTGCTGACCATCGATGTGAAAGGAACGCCGACGAAAGTCGTCGGGGCGGGTTGCAAGAACGGCGGGGTCTATGTGTTCCGCGCGGAGAACGGGGAATTGCTCGCGCACACGCCGCTCTATCTCGGGCCGCCCTCGTATCCGCTCACGCCGACGCCGGACCCGCGCGTGCTGGCGTTGCCGAGCGCGATTGGCGGGTTGCAATCCGGCTGCGCGACGGACGGGGCGTCGATCTTCACCAACGGTATCGACACGGTCCGGTTCGGATCCCAGGCGACGCCCGCCGCCAGCGGCTCGCCGCCGACCGGCGGGCGCGTGACCGCCGTGAGCGCGGATTTGTCGCAAGAGTTATGGCGGCACGAGCGGCCGAAGGTGGAGAAGATCGGCGGCCCAGCGCCGAAGCCAGCTTACACGAACGTGGGTGACCCGGTGGCGTCAGGGATTGCAATCGCTAACGGCGTGGCGTACTTCACAACGGTCGCAAGCGGCAAGCTGGTCGCGGTGAACGCGAAAAGCGGCGAGTTGATCAAGGAGATCTACCTCGGCCCAGTCTGGAGCGGCCCGTCGGTATCACGCGGGCGGGTGTATGTCGGGACAGGCAATACACTGTTCTCGCCGGGGGATTACGAGTCGTTCTTCCCGAAGCAATACACGGGCGTGCTCTATTCGTTCGGACTTTCCGGGGAGGATGAGGTGGACAAACTCGGCACTGGCGAGTGAGGCTAGGCCTTGCGCGGGGGTTTCACCACGGAGGCACGGAGACACGGAGAAGAGTTTGAAGTGTTCAGTTTTCAGCGTGTCGATCGCAGCACCTTTCCCACTACCTCTCTCCCCCTCTGCGTCTCAGCGCCTCTGCGGTTCAATCGGATTCTCCTCTCCGTGTCTCCGTGCCTCCGTGGTGAAAAACCGGAACAGCGTTCTACTCAGCTGTCGCGAATTCATCCCGGATAAACGTCGCCGCGTTGTCCCATTGCTTGACCGCGGCGGCGAAGTTGACGGGCATGGCTTTGACGGTGTTCGGGGTTTCGACGCGTGGTTTGGTGGTGACCGCGGGGTTGAGCGGGATTTGGGCGCTGTCGCTTTGGGCTAGTTTGGCTTCGATCTCCGGTGCGAGTAGGTAATCGACCAGCTTGCGCGCGTTTTCCGGGTGCGGGCAGTTCTTGATGATGGCGAGCGTGTTCGGGATGAAGAGCGTGCCGAGTTGATCTGGTTCGCGGTCGGGATAGACGATCGCCACCGGCTGTCCTGCTTCGAGTTCGCCGATGGCGTCGTCGGTGTCGGTGAAGCCGAACGCGAGTTGACCGGCCGCGACTGCCTGGGCGACGTGCTTATTGCCGGCCATGATCTGGACGCCGTTGGCTTTGAGGTCCCGGAAGTATTGCTTGGCTTCGTCTTCGCCCAACAGTGCGAACAAACACGCTGCGTGTGTGGCCGTGGTGCCAAAGAGCGGCTTGGCGATGCCGACACGGCCTTTCCATTTCGGGTCGGCGAGATCGCGATACGACGTCGGCCGTTCGGCTTTAGGTACCAGGTCGGTATTGACGATCAACACGCGGGCTCGCGCGGCGAAACCGTGCCAGGTTCCATTGGGCGAGCGCCACATTTCCGGGAAACTCTCCGCCGCTGGCGAGCGGTAGACGTCGAGCAGGCCTTGCTCTTCGAGACGCAGCGTGTTGAGGATCTCGTTGTTCCAGAAGACGTCGCAGCGCGGCGCGGCGCGTTCCGCGATGATCGCTTGCGTAAGTCCGACCGACTTGGTGCTCTCCGTATCGAACTTCGCGAGCGCCGTGATCCCGGAAGTGCTGGTAAACTCGTCGAGGATCGCTTCGGAAAAAACGGAGTCGAGCGAAGTGTAAACGACGACTTCCTTGCTATCGCCCGCCGAGCTCGTGCAGCCAGCGATGGCGATGAGGCAGATGATGGTGAAGCAGAGTCTCATGGAAGCGCTCGTTCGATGAAGGTGGCATGAACCGTGCTATGATATCCGCGCCACGCGCCGTGGACAGGCATTGCCGCTGGTAACGACGACGACCAGGACCAGGGCAGGCTGATCCAGTATTCTGCTCAACTGAGAAGGAACCACGATAGACACAAAAGTCACGAACAACTGGGAGGCCTGGAAAAACTGCGGCGGTTCATGGAGTCGCTCTTGGCTGGGTCGAGGTAGCTTTTGAGCTTGATGTGCAATCGCGTGCTCATCCGCCCGTTCGTGTGTTTTGTGCCTTTCGTGGTTAATCCAGGTGCGTCGGTATTGATGCAGCTAGGGGCGGCAAGTTCGCGTTTGGAGCGGTGTCTTGATACTGGGCGATTCGTGAAAAATCGCGGCCATTTCACTCTGGACGCCAGTTGACCATTCTGCAACACTCCCGCCCCGCGCGGTCTCTTAGACGCGCGTGGGGAAAGACTGCGCAGACGTATCGAAATCTTGCATGGAGGCAGAAGCCGTGAAGAAGGCCGTATGCTGGACGCTGGTGTGCCTGATGGCGCTGAGCCTCGCTGCGCCCGCCGCGCAAGGCGAGGGCTGGTCGCTCAAAAAGCTAAATCCGTTCGCGAAGTCGACCGCGAGCAGCAAGAAAAAGAAGTCATCCGGGCTGACGAGCTGGAAGATGCCGAAGTTGCGGACGCCGGCGCCAATTCAGAAAGTGAATCAAAGCACGACGCGGATGGCGTCGAAGACCTGGAATACGCTGACCTTCTGGGATAACGAGCCAGCGCCCTCCAAGAACGCGTGGGGCGGCGGCGCAAAGCCGTACAAGAGAAAGACGGAAGAAAAGGAATCGTGGCTCGGCTCGCTCTTCTCCACGAAGGACGAAAAGCCGAAGGACCCCAACGATTTTCTACGTCAGAAGCGCCCGGAGTAGGCTTCCGCGTTCCTCTTAGAGATGACGGCCATGCGGCAACAACTTACGCTTTTATCCTGGCTCGCCGGCGCGATCGTCTTGATCGCGGGTTGCGCCGGCGCGCCGCGTAGTCATAAAGCGGCGCTCAATGCCGTTGACGAGGATGAAATCATCGCCGCGGCGGAGAAGGATGATTTCCCGGCGGCGAATGCGCCGGCGCGTTAACTGTACCTAGCACCCCGCGAAGTTCGAGTGGCCGCCACTACCAATTGTGGACGCGGCCTTCTTTTTCGCCGACGATTGTCGGCCGCTCTGAACCGAATTGCGGCGAGTACGTGTTGCCCGTGGTGACGATCAACTTTTCCGGCTTCGGTAGACCGGTGAACTCGACGAGGTAACCACGCGCGGAACCGGCTTTGCCGTTGAGATCATTCCACTTCGGCTCGTTCATCCAGCCGATGGTC
>JALHLM010000217.1 GCA_022844585.1 Pirellulales bacterium
CACGTTGGACGTCGCCAATCGCGTAGCGCCGCCTTGTCGTCTCCCAGGATGCATGCCGCAACACTCGGCAGATAATGTCTCTTGGAATGCCCTCGCAGACAAGCCGCTCCGCGCACGCTCTCCGCAAATCATGCGCACTAACGTACTTCGCCGACCGCGGCTTCCCGGGCTCTCGCTTGGCGAGATTCCGGTTGTGGATTTTGCGGCCGGACCGGCTTCGATCGGCGTCTCTCCGCAACTTGACGACAGCGTCGCTGGCTAGCCCTCACTCGATGGTGGGGGCGGCTCGGCTTTCCCGACCGTCCGGCTCGCGCGAAGTTAAATGTGTTCGTGCGTAGACTATTTTAACGAATTGGTTGTCGCCTGACAAAAGGGTGCTCACCGAAGGCGCACAAATGCACCCAACTCGGCACTTTTTCTGTCATCCGAATTCGGGAGAAGTGCAAACGGATGGGTACAATCTCGCCACGAATTACCGGAGGATAACTTTCATGTCAATCGCCAGCATCAATGGGGTGATGCCCAAATGGCCGGGCGCATCGACGGCGGCGCCGGCCAGCAATGCAGCTTGCAGCTGTTCCAGGCTTCCGAAAGCAACGATCTGATGAATTCTGACGGAATCGTCGTTTGCATTTGTTGCGGAGGGCGACATGGGCGTTCCTTGCGGGGCGGGAGTGCCGCATCCAATCTGACCCAGCGTCGCGAGAATCAGCAAACCGTGCAGGCGGCGACGAATGCTTCCGGAAAACTGTTGAATCGAGGTCAACATTGACATTGAGTGCAGCAGCGCCTCGCGTTTGCAGTTTCCAAGCATTTTATCGCGTCGGTCAGTTCACGTCACCCTTCTTCGCCAACCCGGTCTCCGAGTGACGGATTTCACTTTGCACTTGCGATGTGCGATGTTGAACTTTGAAAATAGGCCCGGCTTACATTGATGGTGCTTGACAACACCTGTGCCATGGCACAGGTGGCTTAAGAATGTGACGTCCTGATCAGGCCAGCTTTCGCCAACAGATCGGTTTTCTGCGTCGCGCCGTGGCCGGCTTGCAAGCCGATGGCCATGAAATCGCTCAGCCGCTGGCCTCCCCTTTGCTTGGTCAGATATTACTTGCTCCGCGCCGGCGAGCGGATTATGTTGGGCGAGCGGATCATGTTGACCGAATGGATCGTCGTCGCAAGAGCAGCGACGGATCAGAAAAGAACCAGGCCGCAAAGATTCGCGTATTGGATCTAACTCACCGATAATTCGAGCGGCCGATACCGATTCTTGACTAGTAATTAGCCACCCGTTCATGGTTTTCGTTTCAGGTTCTTTAACGGCTCAATGTCAAGGAGTTGCCTCAACATGGCAAAGAAATCGACTCGTAAAGGAACGTCCTCAACGGGCAAACCGGTTGCCGGACGGAAGACGCGGATATCCACAAGTAAGAAGTTGGCTGCGTCGCGCGGAGGAAAGAAGTCCAAGCCCAGTTCGGCGAAGTCGCCAGCGGGCGCTCCAACCGTTCCATCGAGCCTGGCCGCTCGTTCGACTCGCGTGACACGCGACGAAGCGAATGCCATCCTGGCGAAAGGCTACCCAACGCGAAAGGAATTGCAGAGGTTTCCTTTTGGTGAAGTCCTCGCGTCCATCCCGGATGTTGATCCGCGATACCACGGACGACAGCCAGATGGAAATCCACGCGGGCACATCGAACGCGTGCTCGAGGGCGTGAATATTCTACTTTCGGACCGGTCGCACCACATCGTATCCGCGTGGCGGACGCTACCGTATTTCAATGCGCCCGAACAATTCCGTATCGCGCGGGACGCGGCGATTCGCGATACGTCGCGGGGCACGTTGACGACGCCGAATCCACTTTTTCTTTCCATAGCGGAACGAGAAGCCTTCTTCCGGCTGTGTGCGATGTACCATGACATCGGCAAATCGATCATCATCGAACGCCACCCGGAAGTTGGTTGGCATTTGGTGCGCGATGTTAAAGGACTCGTTGGTTCGACGGCGGATAACTTAGTCAAGGATTTGTACCCACTGATCCTGGGCGAAGATCCTGTGCAATGGAACCTAGAGCTGCATAAGGCGAACAACAACTGGCGCCAAATCACGGATCGGCGGCAGCAGCAGTTGCTGCATGTGTTCGAAGTCATCATTCGCTACCACGACTATTTTGGCGTGCTCAGCACGGGCGAGGCGTCCTATCCGATCATGATTGACTTGATCGGACTGCGTCGCATGGGCAAAAGCGATGTGATAGACATGTTCTCCGTGTTGATGTTGTTCACGCTGGCCGACATTTACGGCAGCGTTCCCGCAGTTACGCCGACCAAGGTAGCGATCCTGTGCGATGACTGGCGCATTCTTTGTGACGTGATCGCCCGGGAGAACGTCGACGGAGATCGCTCGGCTTTTTTTCAAGAGCTCTGCGCACTCAGCCAGGGCGCCGAAACGACGATTGAACGGCTCCATCGGCTCATGAGCGAAGGTTGTCCGCCCGCTTGGGAACCGGCGATCGATCGCGTGATGACGGAGGACGCCTTCCGCGAGGCGACCTATGCTCGAATGAATCAGTTCCTCCAGCATTTCGCGCTGTTTTGCAAGCTCGATTACTGCCTGGCGTTCAAGCGATTGCTCATGAACGAGGCGAAGTCGCGCGGGCGATCGCCTGCGACGGCCATCAGCGTCCTGGTATCGCTGCTAGCTGAACTCGAAATGCAGTATGGAAGCCTGACAAGGCGGCCGGACGGATCGTGGCGTCGCGTCGGACTCGAGTTAGCCGGATTGACTCGCAAGCCGGGCACTCATAAAGACAAGAAGATGAGGACCAAAACTCGCATCGGCGAAACGATCGCGGATTTGCTGTTGGAACCGGACGGACTCGGCGGCAAACAATGGGCCGTAAGTGAATGCACGGCCTGGTTTTTAGACGAGTAGGCCGCTCAAAGCTTGGTGAATTCCAAGACGTTTGAATTCGCCCGCCAGTTCGTTCTCAACCGTTGTACAAAATACCGCGAGCCCCGCACCGGAATGAATCCAGTGCGGGGCTCGCTCCTGACGTGCGCGTGACTGAACCTCCGGGGACGTTGCCGTGCCCGGGCTTGAAGGTCACGCGCTTTTGTGTTTCGCTTCGGTCAACGGGAACAGTCGCTGCCGGCCTTCGACCACGTCTTTGGAGATGTGGTAGATGCCGCCGGGACCATGGTCCGGCAATTCGAACATGATGTCGAGCATCACGTGCTCGATGATCGAACGCAGGCCGCGGGCGCCGGTTTCGCGTTGCTTGGCCTTCTCGGCAATCGTCTTAAGCGCTTCGTCGGTGAAGTGCAGTTCGCACTCCTCCATCTCAAAGAGCTTTTGGTACTGCTTGATGAGCGCGTTCTTCGGTTCGCGTAGCACGCGGACCAACGCGTCGGTATCGAGCGGCATCAGCGAGCTGATCACCGGCAACCGGCCGACCAGTTCCGGAATCATGCCGAACTCGAGGATGTCGTCGCTGGTGACCTGCGCGAGCAATTCCGCGTATTGCAGATCCTCGCTCTCGGTCTTGTCCGGCTGGCCGAAGCCAATCGAGCGGCGGCCGACCCGTTTCCCGATGATCTTATCGAGCCCGACGAACGTCCCGCCCACGATGAACAGGATGTTCGAGGTGTCCATCTGAATGTACTGCTGCTCGGGATGCTTGCGGCCCCCTTGCGGCGGCACGTTCGCGACGGTCCCTTCGAGCATCTTCAACAAGGCCTGCTGCACGCCTTCGCCGGACACGTCGCGCGTAATCGAAACGTTCTGACTCGTTTTGCCAATCTTGTCGATTTCGTCGATGTACAGCACGCCGCGCTGGGCCGACTCCAAATCGAAATCGGCCGCGTGCAGCAACTTGAGCAGCAAGTTCTCGACGTCTTCGCCGACGTAACCGGCTTCGGTCAGCGTCGTCGCGTCGCCGATGGCGAACGGCACGTTCAATATCTTGGCCAACGTCCGGGCCAGGAGCGTCTTGCCGCAGCCGGTGGGGCCGAGCAGGAGGATGTTTGACTTCTCAATGTCGACATCGCCCCCTTCGGCGCCCGACATGAGCCGCTTGTAGTGATTGTGAACCGCGACGGCCAACACGCGCTTGGCGTGCGACTGCCCGATCACGTATTCGTCGAGTTGGTTGACGATCTCGCGAGGCGCCGGAACCTTCGTGAAGAGCTGTTTCGTCGTGCCGCGACGGCGCCGTTCCTGGTCCAGAATCGACTGGCACAGTTCGATGCATTCGCCACAGATGTAAACATCGCCCGGACCTTCCACCAGAGGACCGACGTCGCGGTAACTCTTGCGGCAAAAGGAACAGAACGCGTTTTTCTTCGTGGTTCCGCTACCCCGGCGTGCGCCGGTACCCTCCCTACCTGCGGGCATGACGACTCCTTTTCGAGTCCCGACACTCCGCGCCACCGGAGAGTCGGGCGAGATCCAAGGTGTGCGCTCGAATGGGCCAGCTCGCGTTCTTTACTGTGGCCTAAGGGGCAATCCCTATCCGCACCTGTTTCGAGCCGTGGAAGCAACTCTACTGATCGACCTGCAACCTGCTTGAGCCTTCGCCAGCCGGGTCAACTCCGAGTGAACCCGATCGCGTCGCTCGATGCACTACTATACGGATGTATCGAATCTTGGTTCTATTGAATTCCTGGTTCGCGTGGGCACCCTAAGCGTCGACCAGCGGACACCCCCCGCTTTACCTGACAACGGGTCGCATCTCCCAACTGGAAACTCTGTCACGCTGCGATCGTCAGACCCAGCCGAGTTTGACTTTTCTCGTCCTAAGACGCCTTGCCGTGGTCCTTTAGCTCTTTTTCCAACTGGTCGCCGAGCAGCGTCTTAATCGTTCGGAATTCCTGTTCGCTGAGTTCACCCTGGCTGCGCAAATCACGGAAATCCGACATCAATTCGCTGGCGCCGGGCGCGGCTTCCTTCAATTCCCTGCGGACTCTCAGGACGACGTAAACGCCCCCTGCGCCACACGCCGCAAAACAGACCGCCAGGGCCCAATGCCACCACGGCAAATCGAGCGCCGTCCAATTCATCCGACCACGTTTCCTGTTCCGCATGCGCGCCGGCATCCGGCCAAGCCCGAGAACCCGAGGACTTTCCCCAGCTTCCGCTCCGGTCGACGCCTGTCGCTGCCTCGCCATTATTATGTTCGCCGGCTTCCGCGGAGTCCAGAATTCCGTCGAAAAGAGCGAACAAACGAGCTACGGGTTTTACACCGCCGGACGGGCAGAGTTGCGTTGGGGCCGCAAAACTAGCTCGAAATGGAGACCTCGAAGGCGACGCGCCCTTCCCGCCGCCTGCTAGACTCAGAGGATGGATACGCGGCTAGATGTAATTGCGCGATGGCTCGCGATCGTCTTGGTTTGTCTCACTGCCGGCCCCGTGGCGGAAAAACACTTCGTCACTGGAGTTTGTTTCTCAGTTTTGCTCGTGGGCTTCGGCTGCTTGTACGGGACCGCCTTTGGAAGGCCGCTGTACTGTGCAATCCTGGCAGCCAGCACTTCAGCTTTTGCACTGGCCGTGGTGGCGGTTGCACGCCTTTTCTGAGGTCATTAGCCCAGCAACACACTATTAGGACACTACCGCCGCCCGGAAATGATTGACGCTCAGGCACTTATCTTCCTATATTGTGGGAACGTATCAATCCGCTCCGATCGTTCCTGGCGGGAGGTCTGATTCCATGCTGGTCATTCCAGGTCGCACGAGCCGAGACACTTGTGACGGTGTCACGCGCCGCGAACTTTTGCGAGTCGGCGGCTCCGCGATGCTTGGCCTGAGCCTCGCTCAGATCCTGCAATTGCGTCAGGCGCAGGGGAACGAATCGACGGCCGCGGCCGCCCCGGGCTGGAATCGCGCCAAGAGCGTGATTCTGCTGTACTTGCAGGGCGGTCCGAGCCACCTGGACCTTTGGGATCCCAAGGACAACGTCCCGGACAACGTCCGCAGCATCTTCTCGCGGATCCCGACCAAAGTGCCGGGCATGGACGTCACGGAATTGATGCCCAAGTTCGCGCAGATCACCGACAAGCTGACGCTCATTCGCACCGTCAGTTATACGCCGGTCGGGCTGTTCAATCACACCGCCGCGATGTACCAGATGCTGACCGGCTACACGACCGACAAGGTCAGTGCGTCGGGGCAATTGGAACCGCCGAGTCCGAAGGATTTCCCGAACGTCGGCTCGAACATCATCAAGTTCAAGCCGCCCGAGCAGCCGATGCTGCCGTTCGTGATGATGCCGCGCCCGTTGCAGGAGAGCGGCGTCGTCGGCAAGGCAGGCACCGCCGGATTCTTGGGCCGGGCCTATGACCCGTACTTGCTGTATCCGCCCGGCGACGACATGGACATGACCAAGATGGACGACCTGAAGGTCGACGACTTGCAGTTGCGTCCGGAGATGTCGAGTTCCCGACTGGAGCACCGCGCACGACTCCGCGAATTGATCGCCGCCGGCATGCCGGATTTGGAGAAAGCCACGGCGAAGTACGATCTCAATGAATACTACGAGAAGGCGCTCGGCCTGGTCATCTCTGGCCGCGCCCGCGACGCCTTCAACCTGCGGGCCGAATCCGACGCCACGCGCGATCTGTACGGCCGCAACACCTTCGGACAGAGTTGCTTGTTGGCCCGCCGCTTGATCGAGGCCGGCACCCGCTTCGTCGAAGTGAACTGGCCCAAAGTCGCCAACTCGGACAACCACAGTTGGGACACGCACACGGATCTCTCGAAGCGGCTCAAGAATCAGGCCGCTCCGATGTTCGACGGCGCGCTCTCGGCGCTGATCTCCGACCTGGACGAACGCGGCTTGCTGGACGAAACGCTGGTCCTGGCTGTCGGCGAGTTCGGCCGTAGCCCCAAGCGTGGCGTGAGCACCTCCGGAAACCAGAACAGCGACGACGGCCGAGATCACTGGCCCTACTGCTATACCTGCGCCATCGCCGGCGCCGGCATCAAGCGCGGCTACCTGCACGGCCAGTCGGACGCCACCGGCAGCGCGCCATTAACGGCCCCGGTCCATCCGATGGAGTTGCTGGCGACGATCTACCACGCCGTGGGCATCAATCCCATGACGATCGTCTACAACCATCTCAACCAGCCCCGCGAACTGGTCAAAGCCGAAGCGCTGTCGTCCTTGTTCGCTTAACAGGTGACAACTTCCAACGTAAACAGAAAGGCCCGCCGTGTTCTCCACGGCGGGCCTGTTTTTTTGTTGAAACCTTTTTCGGAATGCGGCGTTGAATCATCAACGCCATCCTCCGGATCGCGCCCGGTCCGCCCTACCGGGCGATATCGAATGACCACAGCGAGGTCGCATCGCGCAAATAAAGCCGTCCATTCGCGACCACCGGATACGCCCAGGCTTTCGCATCGCCGCGGTCCGGTTGGTTTGGCGGCGTGAAGCGGCCGTGTTCTTTGTACCCTTCTGTCGAAGGCTCGATCAGCGCTGCTTCACCCGTCTCGCCGTGAAGATAAATCCGGCCATCGGCAAGGCAGATCGAACCTGTGCCGATGCCGCGTTCTTGCCATTTTACTTCGCCCGTCGCGAAGTCCACGCACATCATTCCTGCGCCGCTCGTGCCGTAAAGCACGTCGCCCAATTTGAGCGCGCCGCCGATCGCCGCCGGCAGGCCCTTCTGGAAATACACTTCCTCGGCGGTCAGCGCGCCGTCCGCTTCCACGAGCTTTACCAGCCCGCTGCCACTGCGACTCGCGGCGCTGTACACGAAGTTGTCGGAAACAATCGGTGTGGGGATATTCGCCGGGCTCCCTTCGGCCGTGCGAGCGTACCGCCAGAGCGGCGTCCCGGTCGCGGCGTCGAGCCCCACCAGTCCCTTTTGTACGAACTGAATGTATTGCTTGCCCGACGGACCGCCGCTCGCGATGATCGCCGACGCATAGGCCGCCTCATCGGCCTCCGGTAGCGCGGCTTTCCAGATCGCTTCGCCGGTGCGTTTGTCGAGCGCCACGATCGTCGCCGTCGCCCCGCCCGGCGTGCAGATCAACGTATCGCCGTCCACCAGCGGCGATTCCGAATACGCCCACTGTCCCGGCACGCCACCGAAATCTGTGCGGAGTTGTTTTTTCCAGACCACATTCCCGGAAGCAGTCTCCAGGCAGGCCAGATCGCCGTCGGATCCCAGCACGTAGAGCATGTCGCCGTCGATGGTGGGCGTCGATCGCGAGCCGGGATACTGCGGACCGCGGTTCGGGCCTACTTTGCCGATCGTCACCGACCACGCCAGGCTGCCGTCAGCGACCGACCGCGCCTGCACGAACTCGTTGTCGGTTCCTTCGTTACCCATCACATACAACCGATCCCCCACCACGGCCGGCGTCGAATACCCGGCGCCGACGTCGTTGACTTGCCAGACGAGCTTCGGGCCCTCAGCGGGCCATTCCTGCATTAGCCCCGTTTCCACCGAGATGGCGTCGCGATTCGGCCCTCGCCACTGCGGCCAATCATCGGCCCAGGTCACCAACGGTGACAAAGCGACAAGCATGACAGCGAACAACGCGGGAGAATGATTCATGGGTCACCTGATGCGGGAGGCGAAACGCGACAATTCCAATCGCCCGGATTGTAGCAAAGCCCCCGCCATCTGCCACCAAGCAGCCGTCCTTTCGCTCGGAGCAAACTGTGGGAGGCGACTCCGTCGCCGATGGACAGGGCGCTGCTTCGGCACCTGCGAATGATTACATTCGAGCGAGATATCGCTTGCCCTTCGCCCAACCCGCCCCTTGCGCAGTCCCCACATGTCCCAATACTTCATCGACAAATCCGCCTGCCGCCGGCTGACGCCGTTTCCGGGCGTTGAGATGTATACGTCCACCGGCGAAACGATGACCGTCTCTCTCGTGGAAATGGCGCCGGGTTCGACGATCCCGGTGCATCAACATCCGCACGAACAAGTCGGAATGATCATTTCTGGTGCCGCGGAATTCACCATCGGCGGCGAATTGAAACGCGTCGGGCCCGGCGACCGCCATCAAATTCCCGGGAACGTCCCGCATACCATCACAGCCCTCGAAGAAGGGCTCATCGCGCTCGACGTGTTCTATCCGATCCGAGAGGAATACAAATAGCCGCCAGCAACTCAACGCTCTTGTTTACTCCACTTGATCTGTCCAAACTTTCTGAGAACCCTCGACGCGGAGAGGCCCTGCAATCTGCTTTCCGTCGCGCAAAACAATGTACGCATCGGCGCCCGTAACGCTGTCCCAGCGCAGGGTCGCGCGGCCTGAGGCTGTTGCCTCCGATGACGGCTGCGTCTGAGATCCTTGCACGCCGACGGCCACGATCGCATAGCGATGCGCTTCGCCGCTTGCTTCCCGAATCACTTGCGGCGCGCTCGGCGTGGGAATCGAGGCGACGCTCAGCCCGCCGCCCCAAAGTTGCAGCGCATCCGACGGATAGGGCAGACCGCCGCCTCCAAAGCCTCCGCCGCCCAACGACATCTTGCCCTGGCCGATCAGCGCGTCGGTCAGCGGCTCGTCGTGGTGCGGGCGGAACGTTTGAAATCGCAAACGTC
>JALHLM010000218.1 GCA_022844585.1 Pirellulales bacterium
TGGTGCCCTTCTTGGCCGCCTTCTTGGCGCCCTTCTTTGCAGACTTCTTCTTGGCCACGCTTCGTCCTCCGAACAAAGTTGGCGGCGGACCTGAGAATCGCTGGCTCCTGCGGAGCCGATCAAACTGACGATTGGGTCCAACCCGCAACAAAAAAAGTGACTTCCATTTCGTTCCTCATTCACTTGTTGAAATCGTTCATCCGGTTGATTTCATCAAGCAAAACGCGCTCCACTTCTGGAACGCATGTTGAGTATTTGTACGCATTCTTCAAAATTTTGCAACACGTTTTTGGACCATTTCGAAAAAATCGGAACAAAAAATGCCGATTGAAAACATCGCGCACAAGCCGTGCAATCGCTCGATGAAACGCACTGCATGCTGCGTGCGAAATGATTTTGCAATGCCGCGCGGCGCTGTTGCGCGCGGTCGATGGGAAGTACATGCACCGAGTTGTTGCGAGGGCGATGCGCATTACGACGACGTGGTGGCGACGATGCGCACGAGTACGTCGATGTGCATAAAAAGCCTATTTTTCAGGCGTCAAATCGCATTTACAGATATGCGACGCGCGTTTAGTACATCGAGATGCGACTGCCGTTCGGAAGGATGCCGGCAGGTTGCGGTGTACTTCGCGCGAGGCCGCACATCCGCCATTGCGCGGGCCGCATGCGCTTCAATCGCCACCAAGACGCGAGGCCTTTCGGCAACACGTGCTGATGAGGCGCGGCGGCCTCGAACCAATTTCCCAAAATTTTTTCCCAAGCGGCTTCCCAGACTTTCATCCGGATGTGAATCGGATCGAAGCCATACCAATCGCCGCTTGGTTCGATCCATGTCGCATCGTGGCGCGCGGCGAGTTGTTGCAGTCGATCATGCAGTTCGAGCGCGCTGTTACGCAGGTTCTCGAAGCGAATTGCGTGCAGCGGAAAGAAGACGCGACTCAAGAGCGCGAAGCGCCACGGTTGCAACGTCGCCAGCGCGGCCAATGGCAGACCAGTCATCGCGATGCGCGTGTCCTCGCTGGGCAATTGTGTTAGGCAGGCGCCGACCCAGCCGGCGATCAGCTCGGGCCGCGCGCCATACAGCAAATCATTGCCGACGTCGGTGACCAACAACCGCGTTGGGCCGGGCGGCATCTCCCGAAGCGCATCCCAAAGTCCGCACGGAGCGATGCCCGGCAGCGTACGGCCGAAGACGGTGCTGTCCTGGCCGTAGGAACGCCCATGCCCGCAGGCGATCAGGAATTCGGCCGGCTGGGAAACGGCGGCCTGAGCGTGCCGAACGACCGTGGAAATCCCGCGGGTAAGATTACTGGCCCCGAGCAGAATCACTCTCGGTCGGCCGGCGAGCGAAGTAGTCGTGCGGCCTGCAAGTGCTTATTTCACAACAACTAATGTCGATCGTGCCGGGAGACTACCAAGGGTTCCGCGAACCCCACGGCGAGCGCAGCTCCTGATAGTTTTGAAAGGCCAAAAAGCCCAGCATCAGCACTGTCAGCATGCGTTGTCCGTCGGAATCAACCCACACATAAACCGCAAGTGCGACCGCGGTGATCACCGAAATCCAATGCGATTTTCGCAGTCCATCCTGATAGTCGTACCGGACCAGGAGATTGCGCGCGACTTGGCCGCCGTCGAGCGGATAGATCGGCAAGAGGTTGAAAAGCCCCCAGTAGACGTTCACGAACATCAAGAAATGGACGGCGAGTGCGGCGTTGAGGCCTTCGATTTTCTTCCATCTGAATGGATTCCAATCCAGCACGAATTCGATGCGGTGCCCTGTAGCGCCAACCAGGATCATCGTCACGATGGCGAGCAAGAAACCCGCCGCAGGTCCGGCGAGGGAAATCGCGACGCGCTGCCATGTATAGCGCGGCTGCGGATAGTGCATCGCCAGGCCGCCGAATTGATAGAGCACGATCGACGCCTGGCCGCCGAAGAAACGCGCTGCCAACGCATGCCCGAGTTCGTGGACCAAGATCGACACGAATACGACGCCTAACCAGATCACCAATTCTTGAGGCGGCTGCTCGCGCTCACCCCCCGACCATGCCATCAGGGCGGTCATCAGCCAGAACATGGGGTGCACGCGGACGGGGAACCCCAGCACGCTGAAATTCAAATCGCCCCGCGTTGGTTCCGGCTCTTGGAGAAACACGTTGGAGGATGCTCAAGAATGAATTGGGGAAACCACCGTCCGCACCAGAAGTGTACGTCGGCACTAATACACTAGCCCGTAGCGCCAGCGAGGGGGAGTGGCCGTACTATCCTCCTGCAGCGTTTCCGCCAGGAAGTCGCCCGTTCTCGCTCGTCGCCGTACTGTATTCGCGTGAAACGCGGCGCCATTTCCAGAGCCAGCGAAGATAGGCCCAGGCGTGCCGCGCCGCGTCGCGCGAGAAGAGCCGGCGGCTGGCTCGTTGTTCGAAATGCACGCAACGCGTGGCGCCGTGGCACATCACGGTCCAGCCGGACTGTTGCATCCGCTGACAGATGTCGACGTCCTCGAAATACTTGCCGAACCGCGTATCGAATAGGCCGACCTGCTCAATCGCCGAGCGCCGCACCAGCATGAAGCAGCCGGAAACCCAATCACAGGCGAACGACGCCTCGTGCGGTTGATCGCGATACAAATACCGATCGACCACCTCGCGCCCCAGCCCCAGGCGTCGGCCAAGCACAACGCGGGGGGTTTGCCAACGCCGCGCGGGGTGAGCGAAACCCCCATTGGCGTGGTAGATGCCGCAGGAGCTCAGTCCGCATTCTGGATGCGCGTCCATGAAGCGCACCATCTTCGCCAGGCATTGCTCGGCCGGGTCGAACTCCATGTCGGAGTTCAGTAGCAACACGTACGGCGACGTCGCGGCGGATAGGATGCGATTCAAATTCGCGGCGTAGCCCAGGCGTTGTTCGTTTCGCAGCACCACGCCCTGGTCGAACAGGGGCCGCCAGGCGTCGACGCCATCCGTCGAGGCGTTATCCACGAGTATCAACCGCAATCGCAGCCCCGTGCCGGAATCGCGCAGTTGCGGCAGCAGCTTATTCAGATACGCGCGCTCGTACGTGTAGATCAGACCGAGATCGAGGTCGGCGCACGCCTCGCCACTCCGCGGCGCGGAATGAAAGCTGGCGTTAGGCCGCCGGGCGTTGAGTGGATTGGTTGAGGTGTGGAGCATGCCTGCCTAGTGTAGCGTCCGAGGCGCTGAGCGCCGTGAGGATCGTTTCGACGGTGAGATTCCAAGATCGGGCCGCTGCGAGCCGTCGCCGCGCGGCAATCAGCTTCGGATGGATCGCGTGCGGTTGCGTCGCGGCGTCCAGATGCCGCAACCATTCCTTTTTCGTCTCCGCGAGTGCCACGTGGCCGAGGATCGGACTCAGCGACGCCAATCGCGACGCCACGACAGGCAGGCCGGCCGCGAGATACTCGCCCAGCTTCACAGGCAGCGCCGCGTCCGTAAGCCGGTTTTGCGCGAAGGGAATTACGCCCACGTCGAAGCCCGAGAGTCGATGCGGCAACTCGGCATAGGGGACGCTGGGGCGATGCTGCACGTTGGTCAGCGCGAACAGTCGCTGCGCCCCTTCGGCGTGGACCGGACCAATGAATTCCCAACGCCACTGCGGACGTTCCCGCGCCAGGGCTTCCAACAATTCATAATCCAGCCAATTGCCGAGCGTGCCGTGAAAGCCAATCACCTTGGCCGCGTGCTTGCGCCGCCGCTGCCATACGCCACGGGGCATCGCGACGGCAAAATGGGCGAAGTCGACGCCGTTCGGCGCGTAGATTACGTTTTCGTGCTCGGCGGCCAACTCCTGGGCGAGCGGGACGGACGCGGCAAAAACCAAATCCGCGCTGCGCAGCACTGTTTTCTGGGCGGCCAGGATGCGACTCTTGTCGGGATCGAGATGAAATTCGGCATACCGGTCCATGCAATCGAAGATCACTCGTCGCGGTCGGGTCGCGGCCAGCAGCGTGAGCGCCGCCAGGTTGGGTGCGCCGATCCAAAGTTGAAAATCGTCGCCACGGAGCGCCGGGATTGCGCGCATCAACTGCGATTGCAACCAGCGCCGGTTCACGCGATCACAAAGCGATGAGTGCCAGGGCAAGAAGCGATTGTGGACCACCGTCAACCGCGGCGGCAGGATGGTCGTTCCACGCTGGCTGGCCCACAGCCGTCGCAAATCGGCGCAACGCAACGACCGCATGCCGACTGGATCGACGTAAGAAACGTGGTAGTGGCCGGTCAATGCGTCCGCCAACCGCTGCGGGCGCTGCCAGAGGGATCGCCAGGCCACCGGCGCGAGGTAAACCAAGGATGTCATCGATGCCGCTCCACGAGGTGCTTTCAGGCTCTGCGCTAGGAAGGAGTGGCCGCGCCTCCCCAGGCGGCATGGCAATTCAAGTCTGACGATATTTCGCTCTGCCCAAAGCGGGCGGAGTGTACTGGCATCGGCTGCGGGCGTCCAAGGTCATTTCGCCAATCCGGGCGAGCCATTTGAGCGCGTTAGGCTTTACCCTGTTTACCTTTACGACGCGGCTTGACCTTGCTGACACGTTCGCATCGACCTAAGCTACCGCTCCCACGGCCAGATGCCGATGACTGGATAGACCGTGAAACTGCCAGTCGGATTGCAGGGATGCCCCAACAGGAACCCTCTATCGCCCCGCCGCCGGAGGCGATGGTCAATGCGATGCTCGAACCGCGCCCTGATCGGCGCGCATGGCCGCGCATGGCCTGGTGGTCCGTTGCACTTGTCATGTTGTGCCTGCTGCCCCGAGCCGGGGTGGCCGCGAAACAGACCGTCATCTGTCGCGACGGCGTCTATTACCTGCAGTTGGCCGACGCCTTGGCGCAACGCGACTGGGCACGCGGGTTCAATACGCTTGGACTGAATGTCTACCCCACGCTGCTTGCGACGTTCGACGCATTGGGCTTCGACGCGCCGACCGCCGGCAAGTGGTGGGGCGTGGTGATCGCCAGTCTCACGGTGCTGCCGCTGTTTGGTTGGGTGCGGCGACTGTTCAATGATCGCGTTGCCTGGACGGTGGCGGTGCTTTACGCCGCGCATCCCAAGCTAATTGAGTGGAGTCCCGAACTGGTACGCGATCCGACGTTCTGGTTCCTGTGGACCACGTCGATTTATTGTCTTGTTCGCGCCGTCAACGAGGTCCGCCTCGGCTGGTTTCTGCTCGCCGGCATCGCGACTGCCTTGACGGTTCATACACGCTTTGAGGGCTGGCTGCTCTATTTGCCGTGGGTCGGCTGGACCTGGTACCGCGGTCGCCACTTGTTGGCGGAGCGCTGGGCACTGACTCGCGGCGCGATGGCCGGCGTCTTGGCGTATCCGGCGCTCTTGTTGCTGGTGAACGTCACCTGGCTGCACGACTGCCCCGATTGGCAATTGGGCAGTTTTCAGCGCTTGCAATATGTGCGCTGGTGGTGGCAGGGAGGTGCGCCGGGATCGGCGGAGCTTGCGCCCCGAGGCTCGATAAACTCCGAGTGGCTGGTGTCGAATGTACTCATTCGCCCCCAGATCGTTCGCATTGGAGGCGAGCGTGTACGCTCGACCCCAGCCACCCATGGTTTTCAAGGTGCTTCGACCGCACGTCAAAGTTTACGGCGTGTCGCGCATCAAAGCCTGGCCATCGCCTCGGCCGAGGGTACGACATCGCGCCAGTTCACGGTGGAGTATCTCGACGCGTTGCGGCGGGGATTTCACCTCAGCCACGGCCTGCTGGCGGCCTGGGGAATCTGGCGATGGCGGCGACTTTGGACGCGGCCGGATTACTATGCGCTGCTCGTACCGGCGATCGCCATCTTCGCCGCGATTTGGATTCACTTCTGGTACGCCGGCGCCACGAGCAGTCGCTACGTGCTGACCGTGCTGCTGGTCGCGCTGCCTTGGACGGCGCTCGGCTTGCTCGACCTCGTCGCAATTGCCACCGCGCAAGTCCGGAAGCTTCGTCCGGCCTGGAATATTGCGCCGCGCGCCGCGGTCGCCGTCACTATGTCGTTCTGCTTTTCGATTGGCGCGGCGCAGGCGATCGCCAGCCGCGATCAAGGTTCGATCCGCGAGGCGGCGCTCGGCCAGTGGCTGGGCGATACCTTGGGAGCGGAAACGCCGGTGGCTTTGGCCAAAACCATGCCGCTCTGTGCTTACTACGCCGGCCCGGCGCAGCAGGTTACCTGGCTCGATACCCGCGACGAAGCCTGGCCTGCGATGCTGCAAAATCATTCGCTCGCCGTGGCAATCGTCGAAGCGCACGCCTGGCGCGAAGATCGCGCTGCCGCGCTGCACGCCGATTGGACGCGGTTGGAAGCAAGCGATCTGCCGGAAGAATGCCGAGCGGGAAAATTTGTTGTCTTGGTGCGCCGCGCGGCCCTCGGCGCGAGTTCGGCCGCGGACGCCGCGCGGGCCTCGCGTGACGATGCGGCGATGCGCTTCAGAAAGGCCCCGGTCGGAAGATGATGTCGCTTGCGGGCGTCTTTGTCGTCGCCCTTCTAGCCGCCGTGCTTCTGACGCCAATCGTCCGCTGGGGGGCGATTCGCACCGGCGTCGTTGATCATTCCGACGGCAAGCGCAAACTGCACGCCGCGCCAGTGCCGCTGTTGGGCGGCGTGGCCGTCTATGTTGCCGTTCTCGCTGGCGTGTTCGCCGCGGAACGGCTTAATGGCTCTACTTCTGGCCTCAGTTGGTGGCTAGTCAGCGCAGGATTGATCTGCCTGGTCGGGTGGAGTGATGATCTCTGGAAACTTTCGCCGCGCTGGAAGATTTTGGGACAAACGCTCGCGGCGCTGCCCGTGGTCGCGACTCAGTGGCAAGCCGCGGCGGTACAAATTGCCGGGGAACGAATTGAACTCGGCTGGTGGGGCGCACCGCTGCTGCTCGTTTGGATTCTGGCCTGCATCAATGCGCTGAACTTTGTCGACGGCATCGACGGGCTGGCCACTTCCTGCGGCCTGGTCGCGGCCGCGTTTTTGGCGACGATCGCCGAAAGCCGCGGCGAGCACTCGACCATGTTCGCGGCGATCGCCCTGTGCGGTGCGCTCGGCGGCTTTCTGGCGTTCAATCTGGCCCCGGCGAGAATTTTTCTGGGCGACGCCGGCAGCATGTTGATCGGTCTCTCGCTCGCGGTGCTGTCGTTGGAGACCTTCCGCGACGCCACCGGCACGGCCGAGCCGGCGTCGATGTGCTTGTTGCTGGCCATTCCGCTGTTGGACCTCACGCTCGCCGTCGTGCGCCGCGTACTGTCGGGCCGACCGTTCTGGCAGGCGGATCGCTTTCATATGCACCACCGGCTGCTGGAGCGCGGGTGCAGCGTGCATGAAACCACCTCACTGTTGGCCGGGCTGAGCGTGTTGGCAGGCGTCGGCGCGGCGACCATCGCCGCGACTGGTTCCGCCTGGCCAACGTTAATGCTCGCTGGCGTGGCCTTGTCGCTGTTGGTGCGTGGCCGCTACCTGGGGCATCACGAGTGGCAACTCGTTCAGCGCTGGGTCGCGCGCGGGCTGGTCACCGCCGCCGCGCGGATTGGCGAACAGAGCCTGGGCAGCGACTTGCCGAGCTACGAGGAGCTCGCGGTCGCTAGCGAGGACGAAGCGTGGGAGCGCCTGCGCGGCGTGGTGGACGCCTGTGCCATCGCGAATTTGGAAGTCACCGCAGGCAGAAATCAGACGCATTGCTGGAGTGACCGCTGCGGCATTGCCAGCAAAATCGTACTGCTGGACTCGCACTGGGGCCTGCAACTGGACTTTCAGGGCACGGACGCTGGTTGGTGTCACATGGAACTCCAATTCGGGGCCCAAGCTGCGGCGCGCCCCTGGCAATGGCTGGAAACGATGGCGGCGCTGCATCACTTCGGCCGCTACTGGGCCCAGTACCCGGATCGCGGCGGAACCGGCGTGGTGCCGTTCAGCGCCGCTCAGCGCAAGGCGGCGTAGAGCAGAATGTCGAATGACGAAGCTCGAATGTCGAATAAAGTCCGAATGACGAATGACGGATGATGCGTTCGCTATTCCCAGCCCTTGAGTTCGACGCGTACGATTTCTCGCTTCCATTCGGGTTCGTGGATGGCCCAGGCTTGGACGTCTTCTTGCGCGTCTGAATCACAGGTCGACTCGCCGGTAACATGCGCTGATTGGCGGCAATCTATCTGTAGCTGGCTCGGTGGCGGGAGCATGCCGGGCAGATTGCTCTTCCGCCACGTGAGTTGATCGTGGTCGTAGACGGCGATGATGATCGGTATTGCGCCGTCCAGCATGCGCCGCGCGATTAACTCATGGCTGGCAGTTGCATAGAGACACTTGAGCGCCAGCAAATCCCAATTGGCGCGGCGCGCATCGGCGAAGAACCACGTGGCCGGCAAGAGGATTCGCCGGGCCAGCAAATTGGCGAGTCGCTCACGACCATGCGGCGGCAATTCATTGGACCGCACGCCAAGGCGGCGGCAGGCTTCCGCCGCGAGGTGTTCGCCGATCTCATGCGCCACCGACCATTGTTGCCGCTCGGCGCGCGGCTCCGGCGCTAAGAGGATCGACGTCGTCGAATGTCCGCGTTGATAATTCAACCGCACGAGCCGTGCACGTTGGGTCACCGCCGCATCGCGCGCCACAACAAGCCCTAGCGATGCCGCGAGTGCGAAGGCGTCGACGGGGGGCGCGTGAATCATCGCCACGGCGAGTTGCTCTTCGACGAGATCTTCGAGGATCGCGTTCAATTGCTCGGGCGGAATCTCAGGCAACATCTTGTGCCTCATTGACTCGACTATGTACGCATGTATACTAATCGGCGCGCGGCCAATTGCAAGACTTTGTACAACGATTTTTGCGACGCGTGCAAAACCACGGCTCGCGGTTTATAAATAGCCCGTCTCGGTTTTCGGCGGCTCGTTTCAGGAAATGGCGCCATGTGCTTGCTGCAACGCTCTCGTGTCACGGCACTTTATCTCTACGCCTTGGTTGCATTCGTTTGGTGCGGCAACTTGGCATGTGCCAATGCGGCGGACGAGGCGTTCGTTTTGCGCGCGCGATCGCAGGTTGAGACGTCAGCAGGATCGGGCCGCTACCATGCGCTCACCAAAGAGGTTCGCTGGGAGCCGAGCAAGACAGCCGTCATCGTGTGCGATATGTGGAATCAGCACTGGTGCCGCGGCGCGACGGAACGGGTTGGCCAGATGGCGCCGCGGATGAATCAAGTGCTCCGCGTGGCGCGTGATCGCGGCGCGCTGATCATTCATTGCCCCAGCGACACGATGGAGTTCTACGAGAACTATCCGCAGCGCCGCGTGGCGTCGCAGGCGAAGCGGGTCGAAGGGCGCGTGAAGCTGGAGCCGTGGCGCTCGCTCAATCTCGACCATGAGCCGGCGCTGCCGATCGACGACGCCGACGGCGGTTGCGATTGCCATCCGCATTGTGCCCAGGGCAGCCCCTGGCGGCATCAGATCGACACGCTGGAGATCATGCC
>JALHLM010000219.1 GCA_022844585.1 Pirellulales bacterium
CGAAACGCCGCGCCTTCACCAGGCCTTTGGCGAGTTCCACAATCGTAGGAGCCGCGATAGTAAGCTGTCCATGTTCCAGCAAGTACATGGCCAAATGCTGCAGTACGATCGGGTTCCTAGCTCTGCCAATCTCGGAATAGATATCCGTATCAATTAGCGCCTTGTCCATTACTGTCCCCGATTCCGCGTAGCGACTGCGTTTCACGAGTGCGGTAAACGTCCGCCATCACCTCGTCCATCAGGTCTGGTTCGTCCGCGAACATGCCGACGATCAGCGGAAGTTGCGCGGGGGCGGCGCCTTTATCGCGGACCTGGGCGGCGATGAGTTCACCGACGGTGCAATGTCGCTCCGCGGCCAGGGCGACCAAGGCCTGAATGCCGGCATCAGTTGGTTGAATGATACTCACAGGAATCCTCCGCGGTTCTCTCATATTATATCACAGCATTCTACAATGTGGACTCCGGTAGCGAGCGTCAAACCCTGCTTATCTCCTATCTGCCCGCGCAAACAAACGGCCCTGGCGACCAAGTGATCGCCGGGGCCTGACTTCACGTCGTCAAACAACTACTTCGCGCAGCAAGCGCAGCTGCAGTCGCTGCACGAGCAGCCGCCGGCGCAGCAGTCGCAGTTGGTGCAATCGCAGCTCGCGCCGCAGCAGCAACCGCCGTCACAGCAACTGGCCGACTTGCTCGCCCCGGCTTGCGTGCCGCCAAAACCGCTCAGCGCCAACGAAGCCAACGCCACCGAAAACAATTTCAACATGATCGAGCTCCTTGTCAGGCATCCGAATGTGGCCAGCGGCCCGTATTGCGTGAATGCCCAGGTGATGATTGAGTGCCAAAAAAAGTGCGCAGCCAAGCGGGCAGAGAAAACCGGCCCGGCTGACGAACGAGAACAACGGTCTCAACAGAATTCGCGGTGCCGCCCGACTCAGCGGTGCCTGGCGCGCGAGGAGACCGTTAGATCCGCAGCACCCTCAACTCGATCACGAGGTCGCGAATGGGAATATCAAAAGCCCGCGCCGAATGAACGCTGACGCCGGACAATTCCAGCTGAAGGTCGTAATTCGCCAGCCAGCCTGCCGCCAAAGGCGGATCGACCTGGACTAACGGGCCGCCCGGGACCGTCGGTGAAACCGCCTGAACGGTGCATTCGCAGCCGCCAGCGGTATCGCGTTCGTGTTGATGTTGCGGCGAGCAACCGCAGTCCGTTCCGGCTTGACTGCAGCAGCATGTCTCTGCAGCAATCTTCGAGTCCACCGCACAGCAACGCGCCGGACCATCGGTGGCCGCGCAGTCACAGGCGCACGCCATCACCGGCGAACCGAGCGCTAGGGCCGGCAGTAGCAGCCAAACGGCCGCACGCACCAGCCACGAGGATGTTCCGGAAAACCACATCGGCGAGTCACCTTCCTGCGCAATTCTTCTCACCCGAACCTACTACGTCAAGGTGGAACCGTCGGTTCACGGATTTCCTCATGCCGGTTTGGTTTTGGGGCCTCCGCCGCTTACAACTAAGATGTTTGAAAGCAAACGCAGGTTTCGGAGTTGCCGATGTCCCCAGAACCATCCGGGCCCACCCAAAACGAGCCCCCCATCCTGGCCGTAGAAGTCAAATCGACGATGCTCGCCTGGTGGGGGCTGATACCTGTCATTTTATTTGTCCTATCGCAACTGGTTTTCGGCTGGCCGGAGCCCGGGCGACGCATCGGTTTCGTGCCGGGCTACCTCGTTGGCCGCGTTCTTGGCGGCCTGACGATCGCGACGCTCTTTGCCTGGATTGTCTACCGGCTTTCCCGCCGCACGCAGATTGCGGCGACGATCACCTTCACCGTCGCGTTGTTGTTGACGAGCCTCACCACGATCGCCACGCACTTCGCTCCCAAGCCGGTCCAGCCGACAGTGCAGGTGACGCCGCCTGCCCAGGTCGCGGAACTTTCGGCGCAAGAACTGGATGACTTCGCCGGCCGGTATGAACGCGCCTTCGCGTCCGGAGATGCGAACGCAGTGGCCCGCCTGATCGACTTCGACACGATCCTCGATACCTGCCTGGCGGGACTAGCGGTCGACAAGGAATTCTTAATGGGCGTCAGAGAAGGCGCGCGGCCGAACTACAGCAAAATGTTTGATCAGGTGGTGGGGCAATCCGTGGGCGGCAGCTTCAAATACCTCCGCATGCACGAAGTCGATGGCCGCAAGCGGCTTCTTTTTCGCCTCACGGATGCTTCCGGCCGACTCAATTACCATGACTTACTTGTGGATCGCCGCGACAATCGCATCGTGGTCGTCGACATGCACTTCTTCAGTTCGGGCGAGCTCTTTTCGCAAACGTGGCGGCGAGTGATTCTCCCAGCCGCAATGCAAATCAACGATCGAGGTTCGAATCGCCTTGCGCCAGCTGACCGCGAGCTACTCGAAAACTATGACAAACTGGGCCGAATCAACGAACTTCGCGCGCAGCAGAACTCCGCCGAGGCGCTGCGGATTTTGCTTTCGTTTCCACAGACTATGCGCGAAATGAAGCCGATGCGCATGATGCGCATGTCGATCGCCGCCGAAGTGAACGAAGACGAGTACATCGCCGCACTAGAAGACTATCGTAACGCATTTCCTGGCGACCCTGCACTCACCCTCATGGAGCTCGACTATTTCCTCCTCCGTCGCGATGTAGAGTCCGGCCTTAGGGGCGTCGATCAGCTCGATCAAGCCGTCGGCGGCGATCCTTACCTCAATTCGTATCGAGCCAACTTCTACATCGCCGTCGAGCAGTGGTCTGATGCACGCCCCTTTGCGGACGCCTTCGTTAAGGACTTTCCGGAGCGCCAGGACAGCTATTGGGCGCTCGCGCAAGTTGCCACCGGACAGCAAGATTTTCCTCTTGTCATCGAGTGCTTCAAGCACCTCGATCAGTTCTTTGAAGTGCCATGGGAGGAACTTCAACGCACGCCCGAGTACGCCGATTTCGTGAACTCTGCTTATTACCAGGAATGGCTCGACTATCTCGCCGCAAAGCGCTCCGGCTTGCCGTCCGAATCGCCGTAGTGCGTCGTCGGCCGCCCCGCTGGGGCTACTGGGAACTATTGCGCGTGCCTCTAGGGGTTTCGCTTTGCTCAACCCCTGGCTACTGACGGTCGCCCCCTTGGGGCTTGCATTCGCTTGCCTGAAAAACGATTTGTGACGGAACATAAGGCGGTCGCCCGCGAGCCCGAACGGCCACTTTTCCGCGATTTCTTATGGGATTTTCGTTTGAATCGTGTTAGTCTATGGCCGTCGTAATTTGGCCGGCGCATCCGTTGCCGTCGCCCCACTTCTCCGCTCGATTTCTGCCGAGAGGCCCCACCCATGATCAAAAAGCGCGTTCTTCTTCTTGCCGCCGCCACTTCGGCGCTCGGTGTCCCCGCGGCCCAGGCCACGGTCTCCTTCGGACCAGGCGGTAGCGGCGTGACGGTCGGCAATTCGTCGCTGATTCCCACGCTCGACTTCTCCGACACGTTTACCGGTTTCGCCGACGGCGGGAGCAACCCCGCCCGTGTCTACGTGGCCGCTGTCCAGGGGCCCGACGCCTACCCTCTGGAAAACACTTACGGCAATCCGCCGACCAACTTCGAAAGCTTCACCACCCCCGGTCGCGGCGAATTCAGCTTCGCCGCCGATGGCCCCGGCATGCCTGGCTTCGTCGACGGCGTGCCCGTCTACCCGGGCAGCAGCGGCGCCGGGAGCGCCACCGGCTTCACGCAAACGGGGCGAGGAGTCGACTACGGCATCGCCTACGGCATTCGCACCAAGTATTTCGTTCAAGCGGATTTCGTCGCTTCCGGCGATCGCATCGACTTTACTTCCGCTCCCGCCCCGGGCAGTATCTTCCAGGGCAATAGCCTCTCAATTTTCATCCGTGGAGACGGCTCGGGGAACGCGAGCCTTTACAACGGTTCGCTCGATACGCCCATCCAAGCGTCCATTCCGACCTTCAACACCGGCCTGGGCAACGACGGCAAGTGGCACAACTACGCCGTCCAATTTGACCAGGTTGGCAAGACGGTGGAGATCTTCGTCGACGAAAGCTCGAAGGGCATCATCGACCTCACCACCTTCGCGGGCGGCCTCTATCAAAACTTCTCCAACGCGGCGGTCGGCGTGGGCGCTGGTCTCGGGGCAGGACAAAACCGTACTTGGAGCGACAACTTCCAAGTTGGCGGCGAAGGGCCGCGGATCGAACCCGATCCGAATCTCCCGGACCCAGGTAATCTCGTCGGATTGCCGGAAGGTCTTGTTTCCCTCTGGGACTTCGATGAAGCGGCTGGCCCCGTCCCGGGCTTCAAGCTGAACTTCGCCTACGACCGCCAAGATGACAACAACGGTTCCTTCCAAGGCGGAGCAACGCGCGTTCCGGGCATCGTCGGCAAAGGCGCCGCGTTCTTCGATAACAACAACGGCAGCACGGTCAACGTCGGCAACGGCGGAAACTCGGACTTCACGGTCTCCACCGGCATTACGATTGAAGCGTTGATCCAAACCAATTGGACGCCCGACGCCGTGGATACGCACGAGGAAATCTTCCGCAAGGAAGATGGCGACGCAGGCCGCGTTCTTTTTTCTTTCCAGAATGATTCCCTCCCGACCGCGTTTCCGCCGGTTCCCGTGGGTCCGGCTCTTTCGCTCGGACTGAACATCGGGGATCTGTACGACGAACTCGATATGCCGCTCAATATCGAGATCGAATCGCTGGTTGGTGGCGTCGCCGGTTCCGGGATCATTTACCTGGATCATCCTGGCGGCGTGCTCGGCCCCAATGATGTTGTGCTCAAGGACGGCGAAGCCCATCACGCCGTTGCCACGTACGACAGCGTCTCCGGCGAAAAGGCGATCTATATCGACGGCCTGAAGCGTTGGGCTTACGTGATCGCACCTGGCGCCTTGATCACCTCTGGCGGCGACGCGGCCGGCTTCATCGGATCTTCGACGGGCACGGAGGTCTTCAATGGCGTGATCGACGAAGTGGCCTACTGGAACCGCAGTTTGACTGCATCGGAGATCGCCGAGCACTATGCCAACGTCCTCAATGGCAAGAACTACTTCGGCATGACGTCTGGCGGCCAGGAAGGCGATACGAACGGCGACGGCCTCGTCAACATTGTGGACTTGAACAACGTCCGCAATAACTTCGGTGGCATGGGCCTCGGCGACACCAACGGCGACGATCAAGTCACCATCACCGACCTGAACAACGTCCGCAACAACTTTGGCGCGGGCTCGCCCGGGGCGAATAGCGTTCCGGAGCCGTCCACGTGGGCGCTGCTCTCCATTTCGGGGCTGGCGACATTGTTGTTCGCGCGTCGCAAGAAGTAAGTCGATGCTAAGGGAATGTTTTTGAATGTCAACGCTGGCGGTAGTTCCCAGGAACACCGCCGGCGTTTTCTGTGCGCTGTCGCGTTGAGACCCAGGGAAGGCCTTCGGAGTCGATTCCAATGGTGGCGATTCCTTGGGCCTTCTCTGGGCTTAGGTTTTAGCTCGGCGAATCTGAAGGGCCGCAAGAGATAGTATTCCATCGTGGACCGGCGCGTTAGAATGACGCTGCCTTCGACATGGAGGACATCGCATGGCGTTTCGCTTCTGGATCGTTGCTCCGCTCGTGACGCTCGGCCTAACGACGGCCGCGGCGCAGCAGTTCGCGCCAACGACGGTGCAGTTGCCGACGTTCTCCACGTTTACCGTCGGCACAGTCGTTTCGGTGCCGGATTCCGGTTGGGGATTTGCTCATCGGCCCTGCCAGGTCAGCCATGGTTGGACGGCTTTTGGGCCCGCCTGGGGCGCTTCGACCACGCACTGGGAAACGTTCGACCAGGTGAGCATGTGGAGCATGGGCGCGCAGGTGATCGACGTCGGAGCGTTCGACGCACAGTTACTGGCTTCCGCAGTGGCTCAGCCTGTCGTCGCCAGTGACCCATTCGCGCGGCAAATCGTGGCGTCGCGCGAAAGCACCGCGGCATTTGTTCCCGGCAGTGTCGCAGACGCGCGGCGCGCACGCGCGGCGGAGTTAGAGGAGAAAGTGCGCGCCGTGGATGAGCTCGTCGCGAAGGCGGACGAGCTTTTGAGCGAAGGCAAAGCCAACGCGGCCCGCGTCTATCTGCAGATGGCCGCTGGCAAGGCGACCGGTGAGCGCAAGGCCGCGCTGGAACAGCGCGCCGCGGCGCTCAAGCGTCGCCCGGCGCGCTGATCGCGCTACAGCTACGGCGTTTCGGCCGTGATTGCCAGGCAGAACGGCGCGGCGGCCGTATCGCCGTCGGCGGTGTAGTCGATTGATTTGACCGCCTTGTCCGGGTGCGGGTTCTCCCAGACGGTCGTGTAGAGCCGTACTTCGATCCCGTATTGTTCCGAGGCTTCGTTCATGTCGCTCCAGACGACTTTGCCGCGCTTCGTTTCTTTGTTGTTGTCGACGTTCCACCAATCGCGGACGTCTTCGCCATAGACGATCGGCAAATCGACCGTGGTGTCGTCGGCGTAGCGGATCGTGTAGTGGCCAATCTGCGTGCCGTCTTTGACGTAGTTCGGATCGGTTTCCTGGCCAGTGCCGAAACCGGTGGCGTGCAGGAAATGCAACTTGCTCACCGACTTGTCGACCGGAATGGCTTCGATCTTTTTGGGTCGCTCCAGGCATAATTTGCTGCCGAGCTGTAACATTTTCTCGCCGATGTGGTATTGGACTTCGGCGAGTTTTGGGTCGGTTTTCATCAACGCCTTGAGATGATTGCCCGGCACGCCCTCGCGATGAAATTCCTTGTCCAAGGGATCGTTGACATGCGCGGATAGATCGAGCGGAATCTGTTCCGCCGCCGCGGCTAGCGCCGGCGCGGCGAGCGCCAAACAAGTACCCAAGACGGCCAGCAAAGTGACGCGCATGGTGATTCTCCCGAGCAGTGGTAGTGGGGCAAGAAAAGCATGAGGAATCGCAACACGCCAATTTTTTAGCCTGTCGGCGAGTCCCTGGATAGTCCCCTGGCGGGTTCTTCCCGGCGGTATTCGATCGAACGCGGAAAAACTTGGGATCGCCTCGAGCTTCGTGGTTTGCGCAGATTGCCGGCGCGAGTCCAAACTGCGGTCTTCCCTTGCGATCCAAACAGAAACTGTGGCAATTTGGCAAAAAACAATTGATCGGAGATTGAATCTCGCTATCCTACGGGTGGAAAGTTGGAATTCGTGTGCTTGTCCGTTCATAGTCTCGTCTTTTCAGTTGCCGCGCGAGCCGGTTTCTTGCGGTCGCGCTCGATGACATTCACTTTCGCTGGCCATTGAAGGCCAGCGCCGCATCTCATCCACTGTTCGTGGCGCCGCCGCCACCAGGAGTATGTCGATGAACGCTCACCGGAATCGGAATCGCCGTTTGTCGCAGGTTTCCCTTGCGCGCCCGAACCGGATCGCGCGCCCGGAATTGCTGGAGAAGCGGCAGTTGCTCAGTTGCAGCACGCCGACCGTTCAATCGGTGCGGGGCCGCGACGCGACCTTCGATCAATGTTTCAACTTGGAATTCGAGCACAATGGCGAGGACTATGAAGTCAGCGCCTACTATACGGAGACCACGACGCCGGCAGACTTGTTGCAATGCACCGACACGGAAAATGCCGCCGGCCGTTGCGAACACCTGCTGCCGAACGACGACGACGGCAATGGCGACAATATCCATGCCGTGAGCATGGCCACGCAGGCCCGCGACGCGTTTAAGTTCTTCCTCGACCGTGGTCTCAAGTTCCTGCCGGCGGGTGAGACGGAACTCGAAGTCTACATCGCCGAGGATCCGCGAATCGGCGGCGTGCCGACGGCGAATAGCCTGCTGACCGACGATGACACCGTGGCCGATCCGGATTTGATCTGGGAGGAATTGCTCGCCTACCACGAGCTCCATCATCTGGTGCAGAATCAGTACGACGGCTCCTGGGACGATTTCTATGGCGAAGGGATCGCGCGATCGAGCGAGGATCGCGTGCGGACCGATCTCGACGCCGACACCGGCCACTTGTTCATTCCGCAGATTTCCAACTCGATCGACAGCAACACGGTTCGCACCACCGATCTCTACGCGCAGGACTACGACACCGCGGCCTGGTGGACGTGGCTTTGGGATCAGTACCGCATCGGCGCTGGCGAGAATCCCCCAGTCACGGGCGCTAACGACCTGGGCTGGGGCGCGATGCGCGAGTTCTACGAGGAACTCGAAACGCAGCAGTCCGATGAACTGGGCGCGCTCGCGGATTTCATTTCCGCGCAAGGCAGTTCCTTCCGGCAGGACTTCATCGACTACACGCTCGCCCTGTGGGCGCAGTCGTTCAATCCCACGGATCCGCGGTTGGGATATCTCGACAACGAGATCAACGACATCGGTCCGATGACGGGGCATACCGTCATCAACTCCGCGCCGGCGTTCGGCAACACGACGTTGAACCTCACGCCGCGGACAAGCCGCCACATTGAGTTCAATCCGGCCAGTCAGTGTGATTTCACGTCGTTCAGCTTCGACGGCAACGGCAAGAACTACGGTTTCAGCGTGATGACGGCCGACGGCGGGAATTTGCAAGACCGTTGGACCAGTTACAGCAACAACTGGGCCCGCACGGTGCGAACGGCCGACCTGGACCGCGTGGTGGGCGTGGTGACCTCGTTCGATCAATCCGGCTCCGTTGATGTCGGGCGCGGTTGCGTGTCTCCGGACGTGCAAATCAAATCGCCCACGACGTCGTCCTTCGCCATGGTCGGCACGGCGGACAATCCGCGCTCCTTCATCGTGCGCCTGTCGGTGACCGGCAACGGCGCCGCGATCGCCGGACTCGTGGCGGACGAGTTTGACGTCACGCTGAAGAAATCCGGCAGCGCGGACGCGCCAATTCCCGTGGAAGTGATCAACGCCAGCTATGTGCTCGACGACTACTGGCTGCTCGTGCAAGCGCCGGATGACCTCGCCGGCGCGGAGACGGGCTCGTTCTACGACCTCAGCGTTACGCTGGGCGGCGACAGCGACTCCGAGAACTTCTCGGTCGTCTATTTGGAACGCGTCCAGGACGTGATGCTGGTCCTCGATCGCTCCGGCAGCATGGGGGGCGACACCGGCAAGATTGAAGCCGCGCGGAACGCCGCCAATCTGCTGGTGATGGCGCTCGCGGATGAGGACCAAGGCGGCTATGTGGCGTTCGATACGGATGCTGAGATTCAGGTGTCCCTGGATGAACTGAGCGACGGCAATCAGCGGCAAGACCTCGAGGATGCAATCGCCGCGGAAGTACCCCTCAATTTCACGTCGATCGGCGACGGGCTGCGAGCCGGGTTAGACGACTTGGCCGACAATCGCAACCCGGACAACCTTTGTAGCATCGTGCTGATGAGCGACGGGCACGAGAACGAACCGGAATACTGGGCCGACGTGAAGGACGACCTGATCGCGGCCGGCTGCCCAGTGCATACGAT
>JALHLM010000220.1 GCA_022844585.1 Pirellulales bacterium
GCCATCGATTCGCGCGCCCCCAATTCGTCCGCTTCCTCGTCGGTGAGCGGCGCGAGCATGATTTTGCTGAACCAGGGCGTGTGCGGCAGAAAACGTTGCAACGAAACCGCTGCCACCATAAACCCGGCGCCCGCGCCGACGACGACCAGCAGCGAGCGCTTCATCTCGTGCATTTCCGAGGCGTTGCCTGGCAGCACGAAGGTCTGACTGGCCAGGACCAGCGAGGTAATGATCATCGCGCCGCCGCCGATGCCGAACACGCCGAAGCCGGGCAGCACGAAGACTTCCAGCACCAGACAGCCCAGTCCGGCCACGAACAGCAGGATTTCCAACCAACCGGCGGTGCCGTTGAGATGATGGCTCCAGAAGAACAGCAGGAAACAGATACCGGCCAGAAATCCGCCTAGGCCAACGCCGGGCGAATGTAGTTCGAAGTAGAGCGCCCAGAGCCCCACGACGAGAATCAGCCACGACACCGCGGCGGAATTCAAGGCGTCGATCAACGTATCGGCCCAGCCCGGCTCAACGAGCGTGGGATCGGCTTCGAGTCCATAGAGCGTCTTGAAGGCGTCAAAATCTTCGACCACTTGCCAGGCGAGGCCAAGTTCTTCGGCACGATCGCCGGTCAAGCGCAAGGGTTGCCCGGCCTTCGTGATTTCGGCGCCTAGGCGCCAATCGTCTTTGTCGGCCTGCCGCTGCAATTCATCTTCGGTGAAGTATTCGGTGAAACCATCGCCGGCGCGGACATAGCTGAACACGCGACGGTTGCCGTCGAAGAACGCCCCGGCCAGGCTGGGTGAACGCTGCTTCTGGCGGGCGATCTCCTCGGACAGTCGCACGACAAGCTGCCGATCCTCGGGCTCGAACGGCGCTGCGCCGTCGCCGCCGAGTTGGGCTTGCTTGTGCATCACGATTTGATCGCACGCGAGCGCGACCAGTGTGGCGTCGCCGGACGCGTTGGTGGGCACGTAAGCCACGGTCCGTACTTCCGTCGGATTCAAGCTCGCCAGATCGTTCGCCAGCGCCGCCGCGTCGGCGACCGAGCCCCCTTCGCTATCGAGCCAAACGACGACCAGGTTGACATTCTTGCCTTCCATCTGGTCGTGAATGATCGACTGATTCTGCTCCGCGACGCGGGCCGTGATCGGGCCGTTGATGCTGATGCGAATCGGCCGCCATCCGCCAGCCAGTGAAGGGTCGTCGACGAGCGCTTCGCGCGGCAGCCCCAGTTGCTTGGCGACTTCGGCGCGATCAGTGGCCAGCGCTTTCACGAATCCTAATTCGCGTCCTTGCTCGCCCGAAAATAAACCCGGCTCACCTTGCGGCTTGATCAGTTTCGGCGCCAATCCTGGCTCGGCTTCGCGCGCGGCCTCTAGTTCCTCGCCGAGCAGAAAGCGGCGGTCGTTGTTGGTTTCGGCGACATAGAGCTCGACGGCAGGATCGAGCATCGCCACGGCGACGGCCGGCGGGACGGTCATCCGGCGGCGCGCGATATCGGCGTATTCGGCGCGCGTGCCGGCGGGGATATTTTCGCCCTGTGGAGTCGCTGCGCCCAGCTTGGCCTCGGGCGCCATGATGATTTCTTGACAGGCCAGCGCGACCAACGCCGAATGGCCCGTCAGGTCTTCCGGCACGAATGCGATCGTCGTCGCGCCGCTCAGGGCGTCGCCAGCGAGAAAGCGTGCTAGTTCCGTGGCGTTACCGAAATCGCTCTGGCCCGGCCGCAGTTCGAAAACCAGAATCGGCAGGGCGTTGGCATCGCGGCGTTTGGCCTGTTGGACGACCTCGCGCGCCATGCGCTCCACATGCCGGCGCACGCGATCGGTGATGGGCGACTCAACGCGAATGAACCGCCCTACCCGTTGCTCGGCAGCGGCGTCCGCGGCCGGAGGATCGGCGGCGTAAGTCTGCGCCGCTCCTCCTGAGGCTAACAGCAGGGCCCATAGCCAAACATATCGACCCAGCGCGATGGCGCGCCGTCGATGTTTCATCTGGGTCGATCCGTCCCACCCACGTTTCATAGTCCGCCGAACTTACGCAAGTAACGTCACAGAGCGGATTTCCAAACTCTGCCAGATTATAGGCCGAGGGCCCCGTGAGTCAAACAAAGCAGAATCTGCGTAACCGCTACCACTCTGCCCACTTGAACGCCGGAGAGGCTTCAGCGAGCAGCGCCGCGGAACCCGGCCAAAGTGAGCTAACACGAACCGCGAGCTAGGCTTGTGATGAAAGGAAGCTCGACCGGAGTCGGCGGCGCGCGGAGACTGCGCGCCTGCGGCGCTACGGTTGATCCTCACGATCCCCTCACCTGATTCACGCCGGTTGCCCGTGGACCGGAGGCATCCCCGCTTTCATGACCGCCGTCGCATCCCCCGTACAAAAAATCGCCGCCCGTGCTGGAGAGCTGTTCACGCTCCCCAGCGTGGCCGTGCGCGTTTTGGAACTGACCGAGAACCCCAAGGTCGACGTGCGGGCGCTTAAGGAGTGCGTGGAGAACGACCCTGCGCTCACGGCCAAGGTGTTGCGCGTGGTCAACAGCTCGCTGTTCGGGCTGAGCCGAGAAGTCCGCGACCTGAATCAGGCGCTCGCGCTATTGGGCACCAAGCCGCTCAAGTTGCTAGTCCTTGGTTTTAGCTTGCCGGACGCGTTGTTCCGTGGCGTGGGGGCGGAGTTCCTCAATCACTATTGGCGGCGCACGCTCACGCGGGCGGTCGTGGCGCGCGAACTGGCGGAACAATACTGGCGCGTTCCCGGGGACGACGCGTTCATCGCGGCGCTTCTGGAAGATATTGGACTTCTGGTCCTGGCGCAGGAACTGGGCGAGGCCTGGATCACGTTTTACGATCGGGTCCATCGCGAACGGGCGAACCTGCTGCGGATGGAAACCAAAGCGCTCGGCTTTGACCACGCGGCGCTGACCGTGCGGCTGCTGGACCAATGGCGGCTGCCTGCGACGCTCAGCACGGCGATCGCCGCGGCGAACGATCCGGCGCTGATGCCACGGCTGCAAGGCACGGAGCTCGAACTGACGCAAGTTTTGCGGCTGGCGAATCTGGTCGCGGAACTGATGGCCGACGGGCGACAGGAAGCGCTCGCCGATCTGCACGCCTGCGGCCGCGCGTTTCGCGGGCTCACGGAACGGGATTTTGAAGAGTTGCTCCGCGATCTGGAACAGCGCGTGAGCCAGCTAGCGGACGCCTTAAGCCTGGAACTGCCGAAGGATTTTCGCTACGAACAAGTCTGGCGGGCAGCGCATGAACGCCTGGCCGCGACGGCCGCGGATTTGGTTGGCGACCTCGTACGACAGAACGCCGGTGGCGTCGACCAGGCTGAGATCGCGCTGCTGGAAGATTGCCAGTCGCTTTCAGCCGCGGCGCAGCAGCTATCAACGCAACCGAAGGACCGCGCCGAGTTGCCCAGTCGCACGATTGCCGCAGTCAAAGAGGCCATCAAACCGAAGACGCCGACCATCGTTCCGCGAGGCGGCGAGCGCTCGCCTTCCGGAGACGTTGATCCTGGTATCGGCGGACGTCTGACGGCCGCCGTGGCCGCGGCGCGGCAGTCGCGCTGCTCGCTCAGTCTGCTGTGCATCGAGGTCGATCATCAGGATGAACTACTCGTACATCTCGGCCGCTCGGCGATGTTGCAATGGCTGGAACGTGTGCAGCGTTATTGCGAATCCATCGACCACGATCCGCCGGCGCAATGCGTGGAATTGACCGACGGCCGCTGGATGGTGGTGCTGATCGATTGCGATCGCCGGCAGGCAGTTGAGCAGGGACACCAGTTGCTTCGCGCCGTGCGGCGCAGCACGCAACCGAAGACCGACGTTCGTCTCTCGCTTAGCGTCGGCGCGGCGAGCGTGGCGGTGCCTTCACCGAATTTTCCGCCGCGCGACTTGCTCACGTCCGCCGAACGCTGCCTGCAGGCCGCACTGGCCAGCGGCGGCGATGTGCTAAAGAGCATTGAGATTTATTGAGCGGCGGTAGCGCTTCGTCGCACGTTGTTTTTTGGGTGACTTGGGATCTGCTCTTAGAGCCTTCGGCCGCCCCGCTGGGGCTACTAAGTTTTCTGTCGCTCGTTTCCAGGGGTTCGCTGTGCTCACCCCTGGCTACTAACGGTCGCCCCGTTGGGGCTTCATTTCGCCCAACTCGAATCGCCCTACCCGAAACTGACATATGACGAAGCGCTAGTGCGCATCGCAGACGGCCCGCGCTCGTACCAGGTCCGGGGTGTCGAGGCCTTGTGAGAACCAGGCGAGGATGTTTCGCAGCGCGCTAACTTGCGGCTCTGCATCGACTCCGCGTTCATTTGCCGACTGCACTTGATCCACGATGGCGCGAAGCTCGAGTGAACGGGTTCTCTGTCGTTGTGCGACTTGCACCGCCCGGCGTAAGCTGGACTCGCAACTCGCGTCACTGGGATCGATCGTGCGCATCGTTTCGGCTAACAGCCGATGCAATTCCGCCTCGTAGTATCGTTCGCCGGTGCGTTCGACGAGGGCCAGCGATTCTTCGGCGACTTTGCGCGCTTCGCTGGTCTCTCCGGCGGCCAGCAACGATTCCGCCAGCAAGCCGAGGTAATAGGTGCGATACGTCACGCTGCCGGATGCTTGCCATTCGACGAGGGCTTGCCGCATCGCGGCGATTCCTTTGGCATGTTCCCCGTCAGCGGCGTCGGCCCAGCCGAGCAAGATCGCGCTGCTGGCACGCCAGAATGTGTAGCCATGTTCGCGCGCAATGGCGTGGCTGGTGGCAGCGCAGCGGCGGGCCTCCGGTACGTCGCGGCGGAGCTGGTGAACCATCGCGGCGAAATAGTAGGCTACGGCCTGGCTGTTCGGCGTCAGGCCGTCGCTCATGCGGATGCCTTGCGACGCCTGGCGCGCCGCGGCGTCCGGGTAACCCAGCAGCCAGAGTGACACGGCGCCAAGCGCTTTGCAGATCACACCGGGATCCTGGCCGAATTGAAACGCGTGGCCGCGATGCCGTTCGGGATCGTAGAGCGCGGCGGCTTGTTCCACATGTTGGAGCGCCGCTTCCTCTTCGCCGCGACAGAGCGCCGTCATCGCCAGCGCCTGGTGCGCTTGCAGCGCGAGATTCGGATCATGCAGTTGGCGAGCCAGGATCGACAACTCGCCCGCCAGCACTTGCGCGGTCGATAAATCCGACCGCACCTTGTGACAGAGCCATAGGCCCCACAGCACTGGGAACAGCGGTTGGTTGGCGCTCCCTGGCTGGCAAAGCGCGCGCCCGCGCTGATAGGCGGCTTCGGCCGACGGCGCGCCGTAGCCATGAATGAACTGCAATTGCAGACCCAGCGTGGTTTGCAGTCGCAGTTCCAAATCGGCGCGTTCCGGCGAGTCCGCCATGGTTTCGATCAACTTGATGCCGCGCTTCGCGAGTCCGGCGGCCTCGCCGTGGGCGTAGATCCGCGCCGCATGGAGCGCCGCGAGCCAGAACTGCCGCGCCGCGGCTAAGTAGTTCCGGCCGACTTCGTACAAACAGGCCAACTCCGAGTGATGTGCGCCCGACGATCCGCGCCAACGCGATTCCATCGCTTTGGCAAGCGCCAAGCTCCATTGCGCGCGCCGCGTCGGCAGCAACTGATGATACAGCGCTTGCTGATAGAGGATATGCACGAACGAACAGCGCACCGACAACCCGCCATCCGGCAATTCGTGGGAGCGGGGCGTGCGAACCAAGCCATGCACACGGTCGAGCACTTGTAAACGCTCTTCGACCCAGGCCGGATCTTGCTCTAACGCATCGGCGATGAGCAACGATTCGAACTCGTGCCCCAGCACCGCAGCGGCGGTCAGTAAACGCCGGTCGTCCTCTTCCAGGCGATCGAGCTTGCGCTCGATCATTCCGCGGACCGACTCGGGGAGTTCTCGCGACAGGTCCGGCAGATCGTGCGCCACGGTCCAGCGGCCGTCAATCTCGGCCAGCACGCCTTGCTCGCGCAAGTAGCGCACCAGGTCCGCCATGAAGAGCGGGCTGCCTTCGGTGCGGGCGTAAATCAAATCGGCAAAGTCCGCCGGCAGCGCGTGGCCAGGAAACATGAGCTGCAAATAGTCGTCGACGTCGCGGCGGGCCAGGAAGCCAAGTTCCAACTCCGTGCAGGCGCCGCGGCCTTGCAATTCTTGTTGCACGCCGCGGAAGGGATGCCGGCCGAGCAGCATCTCCGTCGGGCGGTAGGTGACCAGAATCAGCACGCGCAGGTCTTGGCACTGCCGCCCGACGTGGGCTAGCAAATCCACCGTCGAGAGATCGGCCCAATGGACGTCATCGAAGAACAGCACGATCGTCGACAAACGTGACGCTTGCTGCAGGAACCCGCAGAACTCGCGCAACATTGCTTGCTGCGAGCCGGCGATGGTCGCCCGCGAAGTAACGCCCGCGCTTTGCGTCAAACAAGGGGAAAGTTGCGCGCACCATGTCGGCGCCAGCAGCCCTAAGGTGCGTTGACCTATGCCGGATTCGTCGCTGCGCAACAGGCTTTCGAGCGCGTCGACCACCGGCAAGTACGCCTCCGCTTCGGCGAGACGTTCCGAGCAATGGCCTCGGGCAATCAAACACGGCGATTTTGATTCCGTCAATTCGCTGAGGAAATCTTCGACGACCGTCGTCTTGCCAATGCCGGGCTCGCCGCGCAGGCAGAGCATACCGCCGGTGCCACCGTCAGCTTGTGCGAACGCCGCGCGCAGTTCCGCGAGTTCGGCCTTGCGATGTACGACGGGACGCGCGACCGGTTCCACGCGCGGCGGGGAGGCGAGCTCCATCGTCGTCAGCATCTCCTGCACGGCCGCCGCGGTGGGACGCAACCGGGCCTCTTTTTCCAGCATGGCGTCGACCAGGCCCGAGAGCGCCGCCGGTACGCGCGGGTTCAACTGACTGAGCGGGATCGGCGGACTCGTGGCGATCGCATGCAGCGTGGCGATGGGCGAATCGCCTGAGAAAGGATGCCGCGATGCGAGCAACTCGTACAACACGATGCCGAGTGAGAAGACGTCCGAAGCTGGCGTGGCGGCCGCGCCGCGGGTTTGTTCCGGCGACATGTAGCCGACGGTGCCGAGCAACGCGCCGGCGCTGGTGTCGGCGCTCGCGCCGGCGTCCGCGTCGGTCAGGCTCGGCAGGCGCCGCGCCAGGCCGAAGTCGAGGACCTTCACGTACCCGTCCGGGCGGACCATGATATTTTCAGGCTTCACGTCGCGATGCACCACGCCCGCGGCATGTGCCGATGCGAGCGCTCGCGCGGCTTGCTCCACCCAACCGACAGCGCTTTCTATTGACGTGCCGCGCGACGCCAACGAGCGTAGCGTTTCTCCCTCGACCAATTCCATCACGATGAACGGCCGCCCGTCGTGCTCGTCGAGCGCATGCACCGTGCAGATATGCGGATGATTCAAAGCCGAAGCGGTGCGAGCCTCGCGCAGGAAGCGTTCCAGCCGCTCCGATTGGCGAACGAATTCCTCCGGCAGAAATTTCACCGCCACGTGGCGATCGAGCTTCGGCTCCCGGGCGCGATAGACGATGCCCATGCCGCCGCGGCCGATTTGTTCGATCAGTTCGTAGCCCGGCACTTCCGGCCAGGCGCCTGGCTCCAAGAGACGCGCCCCTGACGCGGCGATCATGGTCTTAGCGTGAACGGACGCCAATCGCTCGGCGAGTGAGCCCGCCAGTTCCGGAAAGCGCTGACGGTATTCTTCCAGCGTCAGACTGCGATCGTGGCGACGGCGGAACTGGTATTCGGTTGCTAGCAACTCAACGAGATGATTGGCGTCGGACGCCAAGGTGGGGAACGTCGAAACATAATCTTCGACGCGCGCGGCATCGCCGTTTTTCAGGCGGAACTCGAGATCGATATGGACCAGTTCCAGCAGCAAGGCTTCGCGGACGTCGCTGCCGGAAAGCAAATGGTCCTGGATGGACGGCACTTGTCCGTTGCGCCAGGCGAACTCGAACGACTTGATCAATCCTTCGCACTGGGACCAACTGGGGTTGGCCACCATCTGCGAGAATTGGTCATGACTCGATCGGTACGGCTTCATGCTTTCCACTTCGTCGGCCGGCAACATTATCAATATACTCGATCGTCTTCCAAGTGAATCCCTGCTATTCCGGTGGAGATTCCAGGCAATACGCCGACAATCTCAGCTGGATTGCCTGCCCCGGATCGATTCAAACGTGGCACCGCCACGCGGCATCGCTGCCCGCGGGTTCTCAGTTACGGCGTGAAACCGCGCCCAATGTTACGGCGTTAAATCACGCTACGCCCGCCAATGCGACGCCGTGGGGACCAGAATAGTTCGCGCATCAATTCCGTTCCAACTGCTTGCGAACTCTTTCCCGCAGCCGGCGCACCGATCGCTCTGCCCGCCCTAACTTCTCGCTCACTTCCTGCGTCGAGTATCCCTGCAGGCTCATCTCGATGATCGGCCGGTCGTCAGCGTCGAGGCCGCCCAGCAGGTTTTCCAGCGTCTCCGCCAGTACGGCCACGTGCTCGGGCGTAGGCTCCCGGCCGACGGCCTCCTGCCAGGGCGCGGGGCGCTCGTCGCCACCTCCGGTCGCAGTTTCGCGCGCCATATTGCGGCGTTCGGCCTGAAAGTATCGCACGCGGTCGGCGCATTTGCGGACCGTGATCAGCGTCAACAACGGCCACAGGCTCTCGATCTCTTGATCCGCAGGAAGGCCCTGGCCATAACGCAAGAAAAAACTGCGATAGACGGACTGCACGACGTCTTCCGGCTCGATCTTGTGTTGCAACCGCACGTCCAAGTGCGCGCGGGCCAGCCCGATCAAGCGGCGCGTAAAACGATCGAACGCCACGCGCTCCTCCGGCGCGGAGAACAGTTCTGGTTCCGCGCCTGAGTCTTCTGGTGGCATAGCTCTTTCCTTCCGTCGCCGGGCTCTCCTGCCCTGTTCCACGGCGAGCAATTATCGCGTACTGCTTTTTTGATTCGACTCTGGCCGCCGTCAGCCGCCTTGGGGATTCCCCCATTGTAGCCACCGGTTGTCGCCCGTGTGAGGCGGCCTCGCCTCCGGTGGCGAACGCACTCCACCGACTTCGCATCGCGCTTGGCTGTGATTTTAAACCGGTCTCAGGCAACGCTTTCGATTCACGTGAGAACAAATCCGCAAATTTTTTTTCCGAGTCTGTCACAGGGCCGCGATTGCCGCGAAGAAGGCTGTGGAAGGACGAGGCCGTCAGGCCCGGTCCGCTCGCTTAAGCAGTTCGCCGCCTGACCTGACCATTCGGCGACGTCTGCCATGAAGCGTCGCGCCGCACGCGACAACACATGTCCAATTATCCCCATTAACGAAGAGGCTGCCCCCATGTCGCGAAGCAACTGGATTCAATGGTTTTCCGCACGTTCACGACGTAGCAAGCTGACTGCGAAACGCCGCGCCGCGACGTTCGAAACGT
>JALHLM010000221.1 GCA_022844585.1 Pirellulales bacterium
GGCAGTCGCGTTGGCTCCCGTTGCGTTTCGGGCGTAAGCGGTTATCCTGCTTATTCTTTACGCGGGACCGCTCATGAAATATGCCATCATCATTCCGGACGGCTGCGCGGACGAGTCGCAGGCCACGTTGGGGGGGATAACCCCGCTTCAGGCCGCGCGCACGCCCGCCATGGACGCCATCGCCGCGGCCGGAGTCGTCGGCCGCGCGAACAACGTCCCTGCCTCGCTGCCGGCTGGGTCCGACGTAGCGAACTTGAGCCTGCTGGGCTACGACCCGCTCCAGAATTTCACCGGGCGCGCGCCGCTGGAAGCGGCGGCGCAGGGCTTGGAACTCGGCCCGAACGACTGGGCAATCCGCTGCAATCTGGTGACGGTCGAGCAGCAAACCATGCGCGACTTCACTGCCGGACACATTTCCACGGAAGAAGCGACGCAGTTGCTCGCCACGTGTCAGGAACAGCTTGGCGGGGCTCAGCTTCGTTTTGTCCCTGGCGTGAGTTACCGCAACTTGCTGTTGTACAAGCCCGGCGCAGGACAGGCCCCGTTTAGCAACGATACCCGCGCGACGCCGCCGCATGACTTGACGGACAAGTCCGTTCTGGACGATTACCCACGCGGACCGGGCAGCGACGTACTAAATCAATTGATGTGCGACAGCGAACCGCTGTTCGCGGATCATCCGGTGAATCGCGCGCGAATCGCGGCCGGAAAGTTGCCGGCGACCAACATCTGGCTCTGGGGACAAGGCCGCCGCCCGGCGCTACGCCCGTTCGCGGAGATGCACGGCATTCAAGGCGCGATGATCACTGCGGTCGATCTCTTGCGTGGCCTCGCGGCGCTGTTGGGCTGGAAGCGGATCGAGGTGCCCGGCGCGACCGGCTATCTCGATACGGATTACGCGGCGAAGGGGCGCTATGCGATCGACGCGATCGGCAGCACCGACCTGATCTGCGTGCATGTCGAAGCGACGGACGAAGCCTCGCACGAAGGGCGCGCCGAGGCGAAGATTGAGGCGCTCGAACAAATCGACAAGCACATCGTCGGGCCGCTACACGAAGCGCTCAAGAAGCAAGGCGAGTACCGCATCCTGGTTTCGCCGGATCATCCGACGCCGCTCAGAACCAAGACCCACAGCCACGGCTTCGTGCCGCTGGCGATCTGCGGCGCCGGCATCACGCCGGACGCCGCGACGACCTATGACGAAGCGGCGGCCGCGGCTGCGACGTTATCATTCGCCGAAGGGTGGCGGATGATGGACTACTTTCTGCATTTGAAACTAAGGCAATAGGTTCATTCACCACGGAGGCACGGAGAACACGGAGGGAGTGCAATTTGAACCGCGGAGACGCTGAGACGCAGAGAGAGAGGCGGGGGCCGAAAGCAGCTCGAGTCCACCAGCAAGCGACCTCCTCCTCATTCGCGAATTTCGTATCGTTAGCCGCTAAGGTCCACTCCGCGTCTCAGCGCCTCCGCGGTTCAAACCACACCAGATTCCTCCTCTCCGTGACCTCCGTGCCTCCGTGGTGAATCCTTGAATTCCTCGTTTAATCAACATGCCACTCATCGTTCAAAAATTCGGCGGCACGAGCGTTGCCGATAGTCAGAAGATTCTGGCCGCGGCGCGGCGCGCGATTCGCGCGCAGCAGGCTGGCAATCAGGTCGTCATGGTCGTGAGCGCCATGGGACACAACACCGATATGCTCGTCGATCTTGCCCAGCAAATCAGCGACGATCCGCCCGCGCGGGAGATGGACATGCTCCTCTCCACCGGCGAGCAAGTGAGCGTCGCGCTGATGGCGATGGCGGTCGAGGCGCTCGGCGCGAAGGCCATCAGCTTCACCGGTGCACAGATCGGCATCAAGACCGACAGCACGCACACCAAGGCGCGGATTCGTTCGATCAGCACGGAACGGATGCGGAAGGCCCTTGACGAAGGGCGGATTGTGATCGCCGCGGGCTTCCAGGGAATCGACGAAGATTACAACATCACCACGCTCGGCCGCGGCGGCAGCGATACGACGGCCGTGGCCCTGGCCGCGGTGCTGAACGCCGACGCCTGCGAGATCTACACCGACGTGGACGGCGTGTACACGACGGACCCGCGTTTGCTGCCCGAAGCCCGGCGCATGACGCGGGTGAGCTACGACGAGATGCTGGAACTGGCCAGCCTTGGTGCGGGCGTGATGCACAGCCGGTCGATTGAATTCGGCAAGAAATTCGACGTGCCGATTCACGTTCGCAGCAGCTTCACCGACATCCCCGGCACGATGATCGTCGCCGAGAGCGAAGTGCCCGGCCAGGCCGTCGGCGGCGCGGCGCTCACGAAAGACGAAGCGCGGGTTACCGTGGCGAGCTTGCCCGATCGCCCTGGGACGAGCCTGGCGCTGTTCTCCAAGATCGCCAGCAAAAACATCTCGGTCGACATGATCGTGCAGAACGTCGGGGCCGATGGCAAGGCAGATATTTCGTTCACGGTCGTGCGCAATGAACTGCAGAACACGCTCCGCGCCGTAGAGGAAGCAGCCCGGGAACTCGGCGCGGGGGGCGTGTCGCACGACGACAACGTCTCGAAGGTGTCGGTCGTCGGCCTCGGCATGGCGACGCAAACCGGCGTCGCCGATCGCATGTTCCGCGCGCTCGCCAAGGCCGGGGTGAACATCGTGATGATCACCACGAGCGAAATCAAAATCTCCGCGCTCGTCTCGCGCGAGCACTCGCAGGCGGCGCTCCGCGCGGTCCACCAGGCGTTCGAGTTGGAAAAGCCGCCGGTGCAACCGGTGGTCGCGACGACGTCGCAGCCGCCCGCCGCGCCGTCGGACGTCATGGCCGTCGTGCGACGGCTGCAAGGCATGGAAGACCTCACGATCGACGACGTGACGCTCGACGATCATCAGGCCCGCGTGACGATCACCGGCGTACCGGACACGCCCGGCGTGGCCGCGCAGGTGTTCGAGGAAGTGGCCGCGGCTGGTGTCTTCGTGGACATGATCGTGCAGAGCTACGGCGCTGGCGGCAAGGCGGACCTGAGCTTCACGGCGCCGCACAAGTCGCTGAAAACTTCGCTGGAAGTAGCGGAACGCCTGGCCAAGCAGTTTGGCTGCCGCGGCGTGACGTACGCGACGAAAGTGGCCAAGCTCTCGGTGTCCGGCATCGGCATGCGCAGCCACACAGAGGTGGCCATCCGCATGTTCCGCTGCCTGGCCACGGCGGGCATCAACGTCGAGATGATCAACACCAGCGAAGTGCGGGTGAATGTCGTCGTCGACGGGGCCGCGGGCGAGAAGGCCTTGGCGTGTTTGCAAGCGGCGTTTCAGGATGTGCGCGGGTAGTCACTTAAGTAAACGGGCAAACGACATGGCAAGTGAGAACCCCTATCAATCGCCGCGTTCGCGTGACGCGGAGGGCGCTAAGGACGCGGTGCCATCGATTGGGTTTCGCTGCCTGCGAGCGCTCGTCCTTGGGTTCGCGGGCTTCGTAGCATACACGGCCGCGTTGGCGTTCTCCGCGGAACTGGATGTTCACGAGCTTCTTGACGATTCACGCACCGTGATCGGGCTACTCGTTGCTGCCGCGTTGAGCGGGTCCGAGATAGCTTGGTCGTTGGATCAGTCGACTCTTCGGCGAGTGATGATTTCGGCGGTGCTGATGTTCCCTGCGTGCGTAATTGGCAGCAGGATGGCCGACGTCATTGATCCGCCTGGCCCTCTCCCCGGCAACTACAATTTCCCACTCTCCACTGCCCTAGGCGTCGTTGCGCATCTCATGGCGCTGCTTTTGACACGTGTCGTTGCGTCAGTTTTTGCGAGCGATCGTTAGTCGGTCACAACCAGGAAGCTTTACTGAAAACTGAACACTGAAAACTTCAAACTCGCCTAATACATCGCCGTCCGAGCTTTCGCCGGTTTCGCTCCCGGCGGTGGCAACGTGCGGATCGCCTCGTCATAGTCAATGACGTAGCGCCACCAACTGTTGTGGAAGCCGTCGGTTTCGCCTTGGTTGTTCGGCAGATGGGCCAGCCACCAGCGTTGGAAGTTGAGGTGGTGCGGTTCGCCCCAGGTGGCGCAGCTCACCATGGATTTCTTGCCGGTCAGGTGCGGGTAGTTGAGCCAATCTTCGGCAGCGCTCAGCACTTCTTTCACCTGAGAGTAATCGTAGCCGTCTTCCGCGTTCGGGCCGCCGTGAACGTTGCCGACTTGGGCGTCGTCCGGGTATTCCTTCGCCTGACGTGTGAAGCGCGACCAAGGGTTGCTGGCGTCCTTCGTATCCCACGCGCCGCGGCCGACGGTGATTGAGAGCATGCCTTCGCAGCGATGGCCAAAGCTGTGCAGTGCGTTGTCCTCGCCGACTTCGTAGTTGAAGCCCATCACGGCGACCGTGCGGCCGCAATCGGGAATATCATACGGGCGGTAGAACCAAGGATTGTCCGATTGATACTGCACGAGGTCGCCGGGAATCTTGAAGGCGTATTCGTCGAAGCCGAAGTACGGCGCGCCCCAGACCCAAACTTCGTCGACGTCACCGCTGGTGACCCGTTTGGCGAGATCCGCGTCCTGGAACAAATTCGCGTAGCTGGCCGCGTCCGGCTGGTGGACTAAATCGCGGTCTTTCCACATTGCCAGGAACGACGCGTCGTCGTAGCGAAAACCATCCCGCTTCGCCGGAAACACGTCGACGTCGATCCACTCCACCAACTGGAAGTCCGCGTACCCGGCGCTGGACTCGCGCAAATAGCCGATCAACTTCTCCGTCATCGGCCGCGGGTCGTTCCAGCCCATGTGCTGCGACAGTTTTTGGTTGCCCTGCGATTTGAGCAGGGGATCGTAGCAGACGACGATCACCTTGACCGTACGCTTGTCCGTGATGCGCTGGATTGGCTCGCGTGGGGCTGCCAAGGCCGATTGCGTGAAGTACGCCAGGCACGGCAGTGCCAGAAAGGTTCGTCGTCGCACGTGGCATTCCCCAAAGGCATCCTGATACAGAATGCCATCAGCTTAGTCCGACGCACGGGGGATGACAACAACGTTGGGCGATCTTCGCATCGAAGTGCGGAATGAAACAAAGCGAGCCGGCGAATCTGCCCATTCACCGGCTCGGACGTCAAATTTGGAACATCAGCAAGTCACGTCGTAGCACGACTCGTGGAGTCGATGCATTACGCGTTCGAGTGCGGCCAGCTCGTGTTGCAAGGTGACAGAATCCCCTGGCAACTTGTCCTGCCGCAAGATGCGTCTCAGTTCGCAAATGCGGCGTTCGACCACTCGGGTCAAGACCGCGTCGTCATTGTGTTCTAGCAGCAGAAACATGGCCCACATCCTTTCGTCAGCGACGCTCGGTGCGCCGACATCCTTCATCGGGGCGGCGCCACGGGGGAGCGTGGCGCCGCGAATCCGCATCGTCTAAGTCTCGGTTGGCCGGTTGAAGCTCCCTTCAACCTTCTACGCAGGCGCCGGCCTGCGTTGCCCAAAAATGTTCAGGTTTTCACCTCGACGCGCCTTGGCCGGGCTTCGGCGGTCTTGGGCACGGTCACCCGCAGCACGCCGGTTTTGTACTCCGCCGCGACCTTGTCCTCGGCGACGGTGGCCGGCAGCGGAATCACGCGGCGGAATTCACCGTAGCTCCGCTCGACGCGATGAAATGTCTTGCCCTTCTCTTCCTTCTCCTCTTTCTTTTCGCCGGAGATCCACAGGGCTCCGTTCTTAACTTCCACATTGAAGTCCTCGGCCTTCATGCCAGGCAGCTCCACGGTGATCTCCACGCCTTCGGCGTTCTCGGCCACGTTGACCGTGGGGACGAACGTGCCTTCAAGGCTCATCCAACGATCATCTTCGCTGAGCATGCCCTCGACGAAGCGACCGAAATCTCGTTCCAGGCGACCCAGCGTGCGGGGCAGCCTCTCCGTCCAAGGAACCATTGTGCGTGCCATGACACACCTCCTGCGAAGCACCCTCGCTTCGCCCCTCAAAGCCTTGCGACCGACGCCGGGCGGATGCCCGGCCGTCGCACTGTGCAGAAGTTTCATTTCGTTAGCAGATAGTTGCAAAATCCGGGCCGTTTGTGGCGATTCGAGGCGTGATTGCAACGACTATGCCTGACATAAGTTACGGCGAGACGCCGTGGGCGGGTCGCGGACGTTAATGTGCGAAAAGCGCGCTCGCGGCGCGCACCGCACGCGACCAAGCTCATGCCAAAAGCTTGCCTGGAATTCTGAGAACCAGTCCAGCCCCGCAATCGTACTAAAAGTAGAAGGAGCAAGACCAAGTAACGGGAAAAAACCAACGGTGACGCGGCAACGAGGAGTTCCCTCACCGAAGTGTTGGAAGGAGGCGCAAGGTTTGATCTGCTCGGCATATCGGAAGGAGAGCCTCGCGGGCGTGGAGTGAGTTTCGCACATACGAGGCGCGCATAGCGAGCGTCGCATCCTGCCTGCGGGTAATCAGCGACTCACGCTCCCACGAGGCTCGGGGCTTTGGTCCTTCGGTAATAGTTTTGGCATGCACGGCCGGCGGGAACGTCGGCCGTTGGTGTTTTAGGGAGGTCCGGGATGGGCACCGGAAGCGATATAATACGCTTGACGTCGCACGCCCCGGCCCAGTTGAGCGGTTTGAGATATGCCCGTTTCCGTGCTTGATCCCGAACGCTATCGCGGCGACTTCGCGATTCTGTCCGTGTCGTCGCCGAGGGGAAAGCCGCTCGTCTATTTGGATAACGCCGCCACGACGCAGCGTCCGCGGGCGGTGATTCAGGCGATTGTCGATACCTATGAACACCACTACGCGAACGTCCATCGCGGCATCCACTGGTTGAGCGACCGGACGACGGACTTGTATGAGCAAGCGCGCGACGCCGTGCAGCGACTCATCGGCGCGGAGCGGCGCGAGGAAGTGATTTTCACGCGCGGGACGACGGAGAGCATCAACCTGGTCGCCCGGTCCTGGGGCGAGGCGTTTCTGAGGCCCGGCGACGAGATTTTGCTTACGGAGATGGAGCATCACGCCAACATCGTCCCATGGCACCAGGCGGCCGCGCGCACGGGGGCGAAAGTGCGGTTCATTCCGATCACCGACGAAGGTGTGCTGGATTTGTCGTCCTTGGACCAGTTGCTGAGCGCGCGGACAAAAATGGTCGCGGTGACCGCGGTTTCCAATGTGTTGGGAACCGTAAATCCTTTGGAGTCGATCATCACGAAGGCCAAATCCGTGGGCGCGACGGTGTTGGTCGACGCCGCGCAGAGCGTGCCGCACTTGCCGCTCGACGTAAGTCGACTCGGGGCCGACTTCGTCGCGTTCAGCGGTCACAAAATGCTCGGGCCAACCGGTGTGGGCGTATTGTGGGGACGCGCCGAATTGCTCGACTCGATGCCGCCGTTCTTGGGGGGTGGGAGCATGATTCGCCGCGTGACGTTGGAAGGCTTCGAGCCCGCGGAATTGCCGTCCAAGTTCGAAGCCGGGACGCCGCCGATTGTGCCGGCGATCGGACTCGACGCGGCGATCGAATATCTCGACGCGATTGGGTTGCCGGCCATTCATCAGCACGAACTCGCGTTGACACGGCATGCGCACGAGCGCTTCGCCGAGTTGGGCGGCGTCCGGCTGTTGGGCCCGGCGCCGGAGCAAAAATCCGGCGTGGTCAGCTTCGTCGTCGAGGGCGTTCATCCGCATGACGTGGCGCAGTTGCTGGACGGCGAAGGGATCGCTATTCGCGCAGGGCATCACTGCGCCATGCCGCTGCACAAGCGGCTGGGCATCGTGGCGAGCAGTCGCGCGAGCTTTTACCTTTACAACACCTTCGCCGACGTGGATCACCTCGTGGACGCCGTGGCCCAGACGCAGCGGCGATTGCGACGCAAATAACACTCACCGCGTGAAATCATGAACGACGACGACGAGGTGTGCCTGTGCTTTCACGTGTCGCGGCGCAAGCTGGTGAATTACCTGCGCGTGGAGCGAATCGCGCGCGCGAGTCAACTCAGCGAATGCGGCGGCGCAGGCACCGGTTGCGGTTGGTGCCGGAGTTATTTGGAGCGGTTGTTCGCCGCGAGCCGCCAGGGGCTGTCCGAGGATGCGGAGCCGACGGCTCAAGAGTACGCATCGCAGCGTGCGCGGTACATTCGCGCCGGAGGCGGTACGCCCCCTGTCGGCAGCGAGCCGCGCGAGTAAATCACTGTCCAGCAAATGCGAAACGCCGCGAAACGCAACCCGTCGTTTCGCGGCGTGTTCGAATTGTCGTACTGCGTGACCGAACTACTGTTGGTAGCTCGGCGCGGCTTGCTGCGACGGATCGTAGCTGGCCGGAGATACGCCGGAGGTAGGGGCCGGATTATAGTCCGACGTTCCGCCTGGGCGATACGGCTGAGCGGCCGGCGCGGCGGCGGGCTGCTGTGGATACTGCGGATACGACGTCTGGGTCGCCGGTCCGTAGCCGCCTTGTTGCGCGGGCGGCCAGGCTTCCTGTTGCTGCGGCGCCGGTTCATACCCGGTCGGCACGGCGTTCGGATCCTGCGTGTATTGCTGTCCGCCGTCGTACTGCGTGGCGGCCGGGTAGCGCGTGTTGTCGGCCATCTGAGCGGCCGGGGCGGCCTGCGGACCGTACTGTTGCGGTTGCGAATAGCTCGACGGGGCCGGGCCGTATTGCGCGGCCGGATCCCACGAGTTCATCGGCTGCTGCGCGGCGGGCTGTGCGCCATACGCGACCGGCTGACCATAGCCGGCCGGTTGCTGCGGATACGTCGCAGCAGCCGGTTGTTGCTGACCGGCGTCGTAGTACCCAACTTGCGGCGCGGCGGCGGGCCCGGTGGGGGCCGCTGCATACGAGGCGGCATCGTATTGCGTGTTCGGCGCCGAAGGCGAGCCCGTCGACGGGGCCGTGGCCCACGCGCCTTGAGGATTCTCGGCTCCGGTATAGCTGGTCGGCATGCCGGCGTAACCGGTGTTGTACTGGCCGCCGGTGGGATAGCCGTTGTTCGCGACCGGTGTGCCGTAGCCGGGCGTTGCGCCTTGCGACGGCATCCAGGGACCGGCGGTCGACTCCGGACCGGTCGTGGCATTGCTGGCCACGGCGGTGTCTTTATTGCGTCCGAACGACGGCCACTTCGGTTTCCAACTGAATTTGCCCAAACTGGAGGACTGGCAGCCAGTCGTGCTGACGGCCAGCAGCCCGACGATCGCGAGCGTGCGAGTGAACGAAGCTTGCATGGTACTGCGCCCTGGGGTTGTTGAGGGCCTCGCGGGGAATAGCGCCGTCGCCAAGAGACTTCCGTGCACCGGTCGTCCCTCGCCGTGTCGCGGCCCTCTTCCTTGAGGACACGTGCTTGTTCGGGAACTGTGCTCCAGTTCGCCGCGCGGCAGTGCCGGCAACGCCCTGAAGTGCGGGGTTCATTTGTAGGTTATCGGACGAT
>JALHLM010000222.1 GCA_022844585.1 Pirellulales bacterium
ATCGGATCGGCGACGTGGAGTATTTGGATGCGCCTTGGGTGAATGAAGGAAAATTCGTTCGCACCGTGGCCCCACTGGATCAACATCCCCTGCGCGACTTAATTGCCGGCGGTCCTGCGCAATGGCCGCAAGAATTGAAAACCCGCGGAGAACTGGGGAAAGAATCCCCGTATGCGCTCGACACGATCACCGTGCCGGCGGAGAACCCGTGGAAATCGCCGATGTTTTTCGGCGGGCATGATTTCCTACAAGATGGCACGGCGCGGCTTTGTACGATGCAGGGCGACGTCTGGAATGTGACCGGGCTGGACAGTGATTTAGACACAATCACGTGGCGACGTTTTGCGGCCGGCTTACATCATGCCCAAGGCATTGTCGTTCACGACGGACAGACCTATGTGCTTGGGCGGGATCAAATCACGCGATTGCATGACCTGAACCAGGACGGCGAGGCCGACTACTACGAGTGCTTCAGCAATGCCTACACGACGTCGCCGGCCGGGCACGATTTCATCTGCGGGCTGGAACGCGACGCGCAAGGTCGGTTCTACACCGCCTCTGGAAACGAAGGCCTGTTGCGAATCAGCGCTGATGGCAAGGAAGTCGATTGTTTGGCGCGAGGCTTTCGCAATCCAGACGGGTTAGGGCTCTTCCGTGATGGCTCGGTGACCGTGCCCTGTTCGGAAGGGGAATGGACCGCGACGTCGATGATTTGCCAGATTCCCTCGCGCACGGGCAACACCGCGTCCACGCTGCCGATCGATCCTGATTCGCCACCATTCTTCGGTTACGGCGGGCCGCGAACAGGTTTTGCGCCGAACCTGCCGCTGGTGTACTTGCCGCGCGGTTTGGACAATTCTGCTGGCGGTCAATTGGAAGTGACCAGCCCCGCGTGGGGACCGCTGCATGGCGCGGCGCTGCATTTTTCCTATGGCGCGGGGAATCATTTCTTATTGCTGCGCGATGTGACGAGCGAAGGACCGGTTCCTGGCCAGGTGCAAGGCGCGGTGGTTCCACTGCCGGGCGACTTTCTCTCCGGCGCACATCGCGGACGCTTCGCGCCGCATGACGGGCAACTCTATGTGACCGGCATGGGTGGCTGGGGCACTTACACCGTCGCGGACGGCTCCTTCCAACGTGTGCGATACACGGGCGCACCGGTCCAGTTGCCAATCAAATATTCAGTGCGCCGGAACGGGATTCTCGTCACGTTCAGCGAACCACTTGACAATGGAACGGCCGGCATTGCAGAGAATCACTTCGCGCAGGCTTGGAATTACCGCTATAGCTCGGCATATGGTTCGCAGGAGTTTTCCATTAGCCATCCCGACACGCCGGCGCATGACCGCGTGGCGATTTCCTCGGCGCATGTGTTGCCCGACGGCAGGACGCTGTTTCTCGAGATGGCCGACATGCAACCCGTGAATCAATTGCACTTGCGGCTCAAGCCGGACGGTTCGCACGCGGTCGATATTTTCCTCACCGTGCATGGCTGGAGCGAGCCGTTCACGGAATTTCCAGGTTACGCGCCACGCGAGCACGTGGAGTTGCCGCACCCGATGCTGGCTGATCTGGCGAGGCTCAATCAGCCGAAGCTGCCGAACCCGTGGCGAGAATCGATCGAAAATGCGCGGGAAATCGACATCGCGGCCGGTAAGAATCTCACGTTCGCCACGTCATCCCTCACCGTCCGCCCGGGCGAACCTCTGTCGGTGAGGTTCACGAATCCCGACGTCGTCCCACATAACTGGGTGCTGCTACGGCCTGGTTCAATGCCGCGTGTCGGCGACCTCGTCAACAAGCTGGTCGCCGTGCCGGAAGCGGCCGCGCGACAATACATCCCGGAGTCCGACGACGTGCTGGCGTACGTCGACGTCACGTCGCCGGGAGAACGCGAGACGATTTTTTTCACGGCCCCGACCGAACCGGGCCGGTATCCGTTTATCTGCTCGTTTCCGGGACATTGGATGGTGATGAACGGACAGATGATCGTCGAAAGCGAGGAATGATAATCGAAATAGTCCTGCAGCAATAACTGCACTAGCCCGACGCGCAAGCGAGGGGGAAAGGACGTCGCGACCGAGTTCCGGCGGTACTTTCAGACCACGTCAACTCCCCCTCGCTTGCGCGTCGGGCTAGTGTCAGTGATTCTTCGTGAATTCTTTGTCGCATCACATTCGTCCACTCCAAATAGCGCAAGACGTACACCATGCGATACGCGATCCTGCTCGTGATGATTGCAACTATTGCAGCGTCGCCGACGCGTGGCTTTGCCCAAGGCACGATCGCGGACCAACTCGCGGCCGAAGGTGCCGAGGCTTTGGCAACCGCCGCGCGACGTGAGGGCAACGCCGAGCGCGGCGCCATCGTGTTTCACTTGCCGCAAACGACCTGCACGCGCTGCCATGCCATCGACGGTCATTCGCCCTCGCTGGGCCCAAGTCTCATCACGAGCCGCGACGCCCTCGACGACGCGCAGATCGTCGAAGCGGTTCTGTCGCCGTCGAAGGCGATTCGCAAAGGCTTCGAGACCGTCACGCTCGTCACCAGGGACGGCCGCACCTTGACCGGCGTGTTGGCGGCGTCGACGGAGCAAGCGTGCAAACTTTGGGATCCGGCCGGCGGCGGAGCGCAGATCGTCGTGCCGCGCGATGAAATCGAGGAGCAAGCCGTTTCCGATGTCTCATTGATGCCGGCAGGCGTCGCGAATCAGCTCACGAGCCGGCAACAGTTTCTGGATCTGGTGCGCTACCTGTTCGAAATCCGCGACGGCGGCCGCGCGCGCGCTCAAGCGTTGCAACCACCGCCGTCGGCGTACGCGCTGCGGCTTCCGGAGTACGAACAACACGTCGATCACGCGGGGTTGATTCGCGCGCTCGACGACGCGGCGCTGGAGCGCGGCCGCGCGATTTATGAGCGCGTCTGCCAGAACTGTCACGGGACGGCGGAGCGCGCCGGGTCGCTGCCAACTTCGCTCAAGTTCGCGAGCGGCGTGTTCCGAAACGGCTTCGATCCGGCGGCCATGTACCGCACGCTGACGCACGGCTTCGGGCAAATGACGCCGCAGACGTGGATGGTCCCGCGGCAGAAGTATGACGTGATTCATTTCATTCGCGAGACGTATTTGCGATCTTTGAATACGTCGCAGTACGCGGCCGTCAACGACGCCTATCTGACGAGTCTGCCCACAGGCGACACGTTCGGACCGGAACCGCAACTGATCGAACCGTGGTCAGCGATGGACTACGGGCCGACGCTCACGCACACCTATGAGAACGGCGATGACGGCACAAACTTCGCCTACAAGGGCGTCGCCGTGCGATTGGATCAGGGCGCCGGCGGAGTCGCGCGGGGCAAGGCGTGGATGATCTTCGACCACGACACGATGCGCATCGCCGCCGCCTGGTCTGGCGATGGCTTCATCAACTGGAATGGCGTGCAATTCACCGGGCAGCACGAGATTCATCCGCGGCTCGTCGGCGACGTCGCATTCGCCAATGAAACCGGTCCCGGCTGGGCGAACCCACTGACCGGGAAGTTCGACGACGACGAACGCGTACTGGGACGCGACGGGCGACGCTACGGGCCGCTGCCGCGCGACTGGGCTCAATACCACGGGCACTATCAACACGGCCAGCGAGCGATTTTCTCCTATCGTGTGGGAGACGCCGAGATTCTCGAAATGCCCGGCGTGGCGCACGCCGCGACAGAATCGACGTCGCCCGACATTCCATTCTTCACACGCGCGTTCCGCATTCGTTCACATGAGCGCGAATTGCGGTTGCTCGTCGCGACGCTGCCCGACGCGAGTGCGCAAATCGAAGTGGATGGCGATCGGGTTCGCGTCGGGACAATCGTGGCTGGCCTTTCGCGAAGTACTCCGGGCGCAAGATGGCACTTGGACGGACGACGACTCGTGCTGCAAATCCCGGCGGGCGACAAACTTGAGCGCTTTGTGCTTTGGACAGCGTCGCGGCCCGAAAACGTCGCGCCATTGCTCGATGACGCGGCGCCGGATTTGGACGCGCTCACGAACGGAGGTCCGGACTTGTGGCCGGAGCGGCTGACAACTGTCGCGGAAATCGGGTCGAACGACGGACCGTTCGCGGTCGACACGCTTGTGCATCCCGAGGCCAACCCGTGGCTCGCGCAGCTGCGCTTCACGGGTCTCGATTTCTATGCGGACAGCGACCGCCTGGCCGCCTGCACTTGGGACGGCGATGTCTGGGTGGTCAGCGGATTGTCGTGGCTGGCGACCACGCCCGACAGAACCGCGTATCCATCCGCGAACCTGCTGACCTGGCGGCGCGTGGCCAGCGGGCTCTTTCAACCGTTGGGGATCAAGGTCATCGACGGGGTGATTCACGTCACCTGTCGTGATCAACTCGTCGTCTTGCGCGATCGCAACAGCGACGGCTTCACGGATTTCTACGAGTGCCTGAACAACGATCACCAGGTGACCGAGCATTTTCATGAATTTGCGATGGGCCTGCAGACGGACGCGGACGGCAACTTCTACTATGCCAAGTCGGCCCGGCACGCGTTGAAGGCCATCGTGCCGCAACATGGCACGTTGTTGCGAGTGAGTCGCGACGGTTCGCGCACCGATATTCTGGCGAACGGCTTTCGCGCCGCGAACGGCGTCTGCCTGAATCCGGATGGCAGCTTCTTCGTCACCGATCAAGAAGGGCATTGGAACCCCAAGAACCGCATCAATTGGGTCACGCTCGATCCCTCCGGCAAGCCGAAGTTCTATGGCAACATGTTCGGCTATCACGACGTGACCGATGCATCCGACGAGCGCATGGAAAAGCCGCTGTGCTGGATCACCAACGCGTTCGATCGCTCGCCCGCGGAACTGCTCTGGGTGAACAGCGAAAAGTGGGGGCCGCTCAACGGCCGACTGTTGAATCTCTCCTATGGCTACGGCAAGGCCTTCGTCGTCCCGCATGAACGATTGGGCGACGTGATGCAAGGGGGCATGTGCGAATTGCCGTTTCCACCGCTACCGACGGGCATCATGCGTGGGCGGTTTCATCCGCAGGACGGACAACTCTATACGTGCGGGATGTTCGCCTGGGCCGGCAGCGCGATTCAGCCCGGCGGCCTATATCGCATCCGCGCGACTGGCCAGCCGATGCATTTGCCGGTGGAATTGCACGCCACACGAAAAGGCATGCAAATCACTTTTACCGAGCCGTTGGATGTCGAAGCGTCGCGAGAACTCTCAAACTATCAAGTGACCACCTGGTCGCTCCAACGCACCGAGAACTATGGCTCGGACCACCACGATACGCAGCAACTCGCCGTCGAGTCAGTCGAAGTCTCCGCAGATCGAAGAACCGTGACGCTTGTAATGCCCGACATGCAACCGACATGGTGCATGGAAATCAACTACTCGCTCAAGCTGGCGGACGGGTCGCCGTTTCTCGGTGTGATTCACAATACGGTGCATCGACTGGCTCCGTAAATGCGCCGATTGCCTTTCGCGGAGCGAAAGGGGACGATGTCTTGCGTCACTACTGCATTTTGAATCATCCGCGAGAGAACTCCTCGACATGGTGCAAACTGTTCTTTTTAGTAGACGTTGTCACACCGCCTTGTGCGCCGCAGTTGTCTGGTTTGCGACGTTCGCCGGCGCAATGCTCGCCGAAGAGACGCCCGTGGGCAAGTCCGAGGTGGACTTGCCGCAGCGGCCGCCGATTGCGTTGCGGCGCGTCGCCAAACTCGGACCTGGTCCTGGCAAGGAGAATTCTGGCATCGTCAAGAGCCGGACGCGCGACGACCTGTTTTGGATCCACAACGATTCCGGCGACGAACCGCGCGTGTACGCGATTCATCGCAATGGCGCCGACTACGCCGACGAGCGTTATCCGGAGACGCCTGGTACGCTGATCGGCGGGGCGATCAACGTCGATTGGGAGGACATCGCCGTCGACGACGCCGGGCACTTGATCGTCGCCGACGTCGGCAACAACGGCAATGATCGGCGCGACTTGGTGCTGTACTACCTTGATGAGCCTTCCCCCGACGCTGGTCGAACCACGTTCAAAAAGAAAATCTTCGTGCGCTATCCTGAGCAGACGGCGTTTCCCGCGCCGCGCGATAACTTCAATTTTGACTGCGAAGGCGTATTCACTGTCGGCGCGACGGTCCATTTGTTCAGCAAGAACCGTAGCGACACCAAGACGACGCTCTATCGGCTCGACAAGATGGAGCCGGAGGTCACGAACGTGCTGACGCGCGTCGACACGTTCGATATCGGCGGCCAGGTGGTCGGGGCCGACTGCTCGCCCGACGGCAAACGGCTCGTGGCGATCACTTATGAGGCCATCTGGCTGTTCGAGCGCGATCAACTTGACCAGGAGTTTTTCAGTTCGCGGATCTCCTGGGCGCCACACGAGGGCCAGCAGATTGAAGCCGTTTGTTTCGCCGACGGCAGCACGTTGCTGCTCGCCGACGAGGAGCTTGGAGAACTGTTCGAAGCGGAGCTTTCCGGCCTGACGCGGGTGCGCTAGGGCTTAGCGATTACTCCAACTCGTGGACGTCCCCCAGCACGCCGCGCGGAATGCAGACCGTGAGTACCGTCAGCTTGCCGACGGCTTTGTGCTTCACGCAGCGCGGGACGTAAACGACGACGCCCTGGTGCAACTCGATCACCTCGTCGTCCAAGATCATCGTGCCCTGGCCGTCGATGATGTAGTAGAACTCGTCGGTCCGCTCGTGGTAGTGCAACTTCGCGTCCTGAATTTCGACGTGATGCACTTCGCCGGCGGCTTCGTCGCGTTCCTCAACGAGGCAACGAATCGTCCCGCAAGTCTCCGCCCAAGGCGTCGCCTCAGCCGGATCCCGCCGCAAAAACTTGGTCGTAGTCGCCATCAACTTCTCCTTTTTTCAATTCAAGAACCGTACACCTAAATCCCCCCTCCCAATCCCTCTCCGTGCCTCCGTGCCTCCGTGTCTCCGTGGTGCATCCGCTTAAAGCCTGTCCGGATCGATCTCCGCCAGCAAGATATGCCCGCAAGGTACGAAGCCCGCCCGTTGCAGCGTGCGGCGCGATGCGATATTTGAAGGATTGCAGCGCGCCGAGGGAATGCTTCCTCGCTCATAGCAATGCCGTTTGAGTTCTTGCACCAAGAACGCGCCAACGCCGCGGCGGCGAAACGATTCGGCGACGTGCATGTAGATGTCGCCGTAGGGGCGATTGTAGTGATAGAGAATCCCGCCGGTCGCGGCGACTTCGCCATCGACGGTCGCCAGCCAATCGGCGTCAGCGTCGAGTTGCCTCGCTTTGATTTGCTCGACGTCGTTCGGCCGAGCGCGGCGCACGACGGCTCCCGGCAATAAATGTGACGTGGTCACGCGATCATGAAACAGAATACTGTCGCTCGAGATGTTGCGCCCGAACAAATGCAGTATCGGCGTGATCAGCGGGTCGTTCGATTGGATTTCCATCCGCAACACTTGCGTCGCCGCGGCCCAGGTGCAGAACAGATCGAAGATGCGCGTGCGATGTGCTGGTAGAACGTAAAACTCAAACAGCGCCGGCCTGCCGGTCCACGGGCCGCCGACGCAGACCGAACCGTACCCCACCGTGGTCTCGCCCGCTTGCAGCAAGTACGGTTCCGTCCAGCCCGGCCGGGAATGGAGGGAGTCGTGAATGATCTGGCAGTTCATCTCCTGCCGGTAGAGGTCGCGCCACGGCAGAATGTCTTGAACGGTGGCGGCGACGGCGGAGAAGGGCATCGTGCTATGGACCACAAAAAGTGACGAACTTTGCCACGGCACATACGGTCGAAACAAGAGAGTGACTGGCTAGCGACGGCACAGTTGCATTGCCGCACCAGTCGTCAGCCCAGCTCCGACGGCTATCACAATAATCGAGAACCACGAATACCTGCCCCAGACAAGGTAGTCGCCCCAGAGCGAAAAGAGGCCAAAAAGGATTACAAAGAGACCAAAAAGGACGACGGCGATTCCGCGCGCAAATCGCCAATCTCGCGGCAAAGCCGCACCCTTTGTCTCGGGCGACTTGTATGGGTTGTCGTCCATTCCCAGGAGTCTACCAGCCGGCGAATCGGCTGAAAACTCGACGGGCATGGTGTATCCTAGAGGATTGTCCGCCAGCCCCCCTCCTGCCAGCAGGTTGCCGTAAGTGAAGCCGATTCTGGGTTATTGCACCAACGTCCACGCCGGCGCCGATTGGACGACGACCCAGGCGAATCTGGCGCGGTATGCCGTGGCGGTCCGCGAGCGGGTCTCGCCGGCGGAACCGATGGGCGTCGGCCTGTGGCTCTCCCACGCGGCGGCGGAATCGCTGTCGCGCCCTGCGGAGGCGGAGGCGTTTCGCACATGGCTGGCGTCGCATGGCTTGCGTCCCTTTACGCTGAACGGCTTTCCGTACGGCGATTTTCATCAGCCGGTTGTGAAGCACCGCGTCTATGAGCCGAACTGGTTCGACCGGCGACGGGTGGAATACACCAAGCAACTCGCCACGCTGCTGGCGGCGTTGCTTCCCGCGGGCCAAGGGGGCAGCATTTCGACCCTGCCGCTGTGCTGGGGAACGCCGACGCCGAGCGCGGAACAACTCACACTGGCGGCCGCGCATCTCTGCGAAGTCGGCGAACACTTGCACGCGCTTCAGGAAACGACGGGCCACGAGATCGTCCTGTCGATCGAGCCGGAGCCCGGCTGCGCGATCCAACGCGTCGGCGACGTGCTGAGCTTCTTCCATGAGCAGCTCTGGCAAAGAAAGACTCCCGCTGAAACATTGCGCCGGCACGTCGGCGTCTGCCACGACGTTTGTCACAGCGTCGTGATGTATGAGGAACAAGCCGACGTGTTAGAGCAATATCACCGCGCCGGCATTCGCGTCGGCAAGGTACAAGTCTCTTCCGCCGTGACGGTCGATTTCGGCCGGCTTGCTCCGGACCAGCGGCGACAGGCGATCGAGCAACTGCATGGCTTCGACGAGCGCCGCTATTTGCACCAAACGAACATCTGCCAGCCGAATGGGGACACGCGTTTCTACGAAGATTTGTCGCAACCGCTCGTGGAAATCGGCGACGCTGCTTTGCTCACGAGCGAATGGCGGATCCACTTTCACGTACCGGTCTACGTGCAGCAGTTCGGGCAACTCCAAGCCTCGCAGCCGGCAATTCTGGACGCGCTCGGGGCGTTGCGACGCTTTCATCCCGACGTGACCGACTACGAAGTCGAAACCTACGCCTGGGGCGTGCTGCCGGCGGAGTTGCAGCAACCGGACCTGGCGGCCGGGATCGCCGAAGAGATGCGCTGGTGCGCCGAGGCCATGGCCTAAGTCCAAATTACTCGAGCGATCGGACTGGACATGTCGG
>JALHLM010000223.1 GCA_022844585.1 Pirellulales bacterium
CATTCCCCGCTTACGCGCGACTTGGATCGCGAAGATCTGCCCGATGAATTGAATCAGAATCCGCACGGTCACTGCGCCGTCGATGACCACGCTCAGCGGGAAGAAGCAAAAGAAAGCGGTCAATGCGCTCAACAGTGCGAGCGCCGGTCCGGGGAAGCCGCGCGTGGGATGCAACTTCGCGAACGGCGCGAAGAAGTCGCCATTCTTGGCCGCCGCATACAGAATGCGGGAATAGCCGATCGACATCGCGAACAATCCCGCCAGGCAAGTCCAGATGATCAACAGGGTGAACGCATTCGCCGCCCGTTCGCCGTAGAGCTTCTGCATGAACGCGCCGGCAATATTCTTGTGCGCATAACTCTCTTCCGGTACTGCCTCTTGCCAGGGGACCACGCCGATAAACGAGATGTTCATCGTCATGTAGATCGCGGCCACGATCGCGATGGAGAACAGAATCGCGCGAGGAATCGTCTTCTCCGGCTGGCGCACCTCATCGCCCAAGTGGCAGATGTTGTAGTAGCCGAGGTAATCGTAAACGGCGACGGTCATCGCGCCGCCGAGGCCCATGACAAATTTCCCGTCGAGTTTCCAGGCGTTTTCTGGGAAGGTGATCAGCGAGGCGTCGAAGTTCTTCAATCCCAGCACAATCACCGTGCCCACGGCCGCCAGCACGCCCAGCACCAGTACGGCGCTCAACCAGCCCAGCGAGCGGATGCGTTGCCGCAGGGTGAGATAGATCACGAAGACCATCAAGCTGGCCGGCAAGCCCACGATGACTTTCTCGTGAACTCCGAGCACCTTCATGTGCTCAGCGTAGGCCGGAACCAAACTGCTCATGAAGTTCGACGTGGCGATGTAACCGGACGCCACTTCCAGCGTCCCGCTCACCAGGAACTGCCAGACAAATAGAAACGGCAGCAAGCGACCCCATTTCGAGCCGGCAAAGACGGTGCGCAAATAGTGATACGTCCCGCCGCTGCCAGGAAACGCCGCACCTAATTCCGCCCAGATCAGCCCGTCGCACATCACCAGGATCATGGCGATCACCCAGCCGATCATCGCCTGCGGCCCCTGCATCGTGGCCAGAAACACCGGAATCGTAATGAACGGCCCGGCCCCCAGCATATTGGCCACGTTCAACGACGTGGCGTGCAGCGTGTTGAGTCCCCGTTCAAGCCGCGGCTGAGAAGAATCGGACATGCAAGCTCGCGCGTCGCAATGATGGACTAGGCAGGTGCATCAGCTGGGCCCAGTATCTAAGCGATGCGAGGCGGTCGCAAGCTCCGTCGCCGGGCATTCCGGTCGATCGGGTCGCTCATCCTAAGGCTAGTTGGCGAGCGAACTTCCGTCACCGGCCCAGACGTTTAGGCGGCGTTCTGGGCCGGTTTAGACCTATTCCAGGCGTTCCCCGCTGTTATACTAACTAGACCTGGTTTGCCGATTCCAATTGCGGCCCCGGTTCGCTTTGTGAATCGTAGGGCTGTTCTTTCTCTCGCCATCCCGGCCTGGTGGACCACCAATTTGGTCCATTTCCGCGCGGCCCAGATTTGCCTCCGGGCCGCCGCTTGCTCTTAGGGAGATGGGAAAACATGGGAAAGAAGTTGTACGTCGGCAATCTTAGTTATCAGGTCACGAATTCCAGCCTCGAAGACCTCTTCTCCGAGCACGGCGCCGTTCGCTCCGCCCAGGTGATCATGGATCGCGACACGGGCAGCAGCAAGGGCTTCGCGTTCGTCGAGATGGCGGACGATCAGGCCGCCGGCAATGCGATCCGCGCTTTGCACGACAAGGAAGTGGACGGCCGCCGCTTGGTCGTCAACGAAGCCCGTCCGCGCGAAGAAAGTCCCGCCGGCCGCGGTGGATTTCGCGGCCGCCGCTAACGATCTTCGGTCCCGTCGCGCCGTCGTTCACCCACAGCGAACGACGCGCACTGGGCCATGACGACACGGGCAGGCGAACTTGCTCGCGACATTCCATCGCTTTCGAGCGATGCGGTCACACCTTGTCCCAAGGAGACGCGGCGATGTCGATCAAAAAGCCCATCCCGGAGCGCGAAGTGCGCGGGCGACGCTTGTGCCCGGTGTGCAAGCAACCCTCGTATTCGGCTAGTGGTACCCACCCGCAGTGTATGCAGCGCAACAACGACATCCTCGCGAAGAAGGCGGCCGCCCTGCTGCTGGCGCCGACTGGCTAGCGACGCCGACCACCGGGCCACCGGGCCAAAAACGAACCTGAACGCTTGAGTTTTCGCACGCCCCTATTTTGAGACCGGACAATGAGTAAGGTATTGGACGAATCGACGCGGCGCGAGGTCTTCCTGTCTTTGGTGAGCTTGCAGGACGGGGGCGTGGCTGTTATCACTTCTCGTGAACAAGTCGCGGCGAGCTATCAGATTTCGGTGTCGTTGGTGCAATTGATTGAGCGCGAGGGCCTGCGGAAACAATGGCCGCCGCTCAACCGCGATCAGCGCGATGCATTGCCCGATGTCCTGGTCGGCCAGGCGGATCTTGCCACCCTGCGAGCGGCGGAAAAATCGGAGTGATACATCGCCCGGTTTGCCGCCATTCATCTCGACGGTGACGTGCGGTTGCTCCGGCGGAAACGAATTCAGCGACACCTCTGGAGACTCTGAATGGCCCAACACAACCGCTTCAGCCACAATCGCAAACGGCCCAATCACGCCCCGCGCGCGACGGTCGAGCGCCCGGTGTTCGAAATCCCGCCGCGCAAAATTCCGACGGCGCTCGGCAAGGCGTTCGTGATCCTGGAAGACGCGAAGAAGACCACATTCGAGTATCGCAGCGGGGCCTGGGTGCCCTATGCTCTGACGATTGCTCAGTGCCGCGAGGAAGGGGAAGTCAAGGAACTTGCGCAGAAGATCAACAAAATGACCCGCTACGAAGTGCGACTGCCCCTCTCGCACGAAGGTTAGCGGACGTCGAAATCTTGGATCCACATCGCCCTATGCAATTAGAACGCACGGACCGCGCTGGCGGCCACGTCATGGAAGATCATGTGAGTGCGACTTGCCTGGAGGCCGATCCTAACGAGACGCGCGCCGCGGGAAACCCGCGGGAACTGAAACGCGTGTTGGCCGATCATCGCGGCCCCAGCACGTCGGCCGCAGTCTGGCAATTGGTCACGACGCTGTCGCTGTTCATCATTGGCTGGGCCTGCATGTGGGCCAGCCTGCCGTACGGCTATTGGATCTCGCTGCTGATCGCCGTGCCGACCTCAGGCATGTTGATGCGGCTGTTTATCCTGCAACACGATTGCGGCCACGGTGCGATGTTCGCGTCAACAAGGGTGAATCGCCTGGTGGGCGTGGCGCTGAGCGCCCTGACGCTCACCCCGTACCAATGCTGGCGCCGGCAACACGCTCAGCATCATGCCACGAACGGCCAATTGGACCATCGCGGCGTCGGCGACGTGACGATGCATACGCTCGAAGAATACCGAGCATTGTCCACGCGAGACCGCTGGATATACCGCATCTATCGCCATCCGCTGATTCTGTTCGGGATTGGGCCGCTGCTGTATTTCGGCATCTACCAACGCATGCCGGGGCGCGTGCCGAAGGATTGGCCCCGCGAGCGGATGAGCATCCACGGAACCAACCTGCTGCTGGCCGCCGTGTTCGCGGCCGGTGCCTGGGTGTTTGGTCCGCTGGTGTTTCTCAAGTTGCACTTGCCGGTGCTCGCCATGGGAGCCTCGGCCGGCAGTTGGCTGTTCTTCGTGCAGCATCAGTTCAATCCGTCGTATTGGGAGCACGACGACGATTGGGATTACCATCGCGCCGCCATCGACGGCAGTTCGTTCCTGGATCTCCCCCGTCCGTTGCGCTGGCTGACGGCCAACATCGGCTACCACCACATCCATCACCTGGATAGCCGGATTCCCAACTACGCGCTCCCCGCCTGCCATACGGCCCATCCGGACCTGCGACAGGTGGAGCGCCTGACGCTCGTCAGCGCCCTCCGTTGCTCGCGACTCAAGATTTGGGACGAGGAAGCGCGGGAACTAATCACGTTCCGACAGGCCAAGCGGCGCTTGCTGTTGCCCGCGCATCGCCGCGTCGATCTGGCGACGAAGTAACAGGATTCCGCCGGGCCCTAGCACGGCCTCCGGCGGATTTTTTCGCCCGCCGTTCAAGAATCCTGAATCCAATCCGCCGCGGCGTCCGTCCCTATTCGGACTCTGGCGCGGCGCCTAGCCCAACTCGCGATTACTGAAGCTTGGGGGCAGGAGCGGTCTTTGCGAAGGGCGCCGCGCCGGGGTCAGCTTTTGCGCCATTCAAGCGCCGCTTTGCCCCTTGCTATGGCGTGTTCGCCGCTTCGGCTAAACCAGCGCCGGTTCCGGCACCGGGACCAGGCCGACTTCGATCGCCAGCGGGCCCCATTCGCACGTGAACGGCACGCTGATCGGCGTCACGTTCGACGGGAAGTGAATTTCGTGGCCGAGGCCGATAATCACGTTTGGCAGGCTGATCGAGAGATTCAGCTCTTCCAGTTTCGCCTTGGCGGCGCCGGCGACCATGTTGGTCAATTCGCCCACGGCGTCGACCACGTCGCTGTTGAGCTCCGTGGCTTCCATCATCAGCATCGTCGAGGCGGCTTTGATCGCCACTTCTTTGGAGAGGCTCAACACCACCGTGCCCACCGCTTTGCCGGAAAGACCGATCACGCCGCTGACTTCGAACACCGGCGTTTCCGCCGACTTGAACGTCAACTGGCCGCGATGCACCGGGCAGTTAAGCATCGTGTCGAAGGCGCTCGCCAACGAGGTCATGAACGGGTTGATGTACTCGGCTTTCATGCTCGCGACGCCATAGCAGGTGCAATGAGGGAATCGTCCATACGCCCGGTATACCAAGCTCCGGCGGCACGGGACGCGCACCGCCTCTCACCGGATTCTCGTAAACCTAGGACGCGACCCAGCGTTGTCAAACCACAACGAGGCCGAATCGTGCACCGCTACAGCGGGGCGAGCCCAGGACTCGGACCACATGAACGCCGAGCAGGCGCAATGGGCCGGTTATGCGGCTACCGCCGCCTGCGACGCGCCCCTACAACCGTCGCGCAACGCTCAATGAGTCACGGCGTCCAAAGGTAAACCGCGCTCTGCCCTTGGCACTCGTCAACTTCCAAGCTCAGCCGCGTCGGCTGAAAATCCAACCGCGCAGGCAGGGCCTCCAGCAGTCGCTCTCCGAGGTAACGCGCCAGCAACTCGGAACTGGTGTTCTCCACCGGCAGCAGCACGCAGTCGGTACGCGGGAAAACCCAGCGCCGATCCCGAAAGACTGCCTCAACGCTGGCGTCGTCTGCCGTGACCTGGATCAAAGCATGCTTCGTCGGCAGCAGCACGTGATGATCCAACTCTTTCACCAACTCGCGGAGGATCTCCAAAGCGGTGATAAAGTCGACCACGAAATAGTCGCGATCCAGCGGCCCGTCCAATTCGGCCGTCACATGGAAGTTATGCCCATGCAACGGCTCGCAAATATCACCCTGAAAGGTGACGAAATGCGCAGCGCAAAACGTCAAATAGTCCTTGGTAAGCCGGACGCGATAGGATGAAGGCATCGTAGGGCAGTTTGAAGTTTTCAGTGTTCAGTTTTCAGTAACATCCTACTTCACCTACTCGTTTCTCCGCGTCGACCCCAGGTTTTTAGGTCAGGCACCGCAGTCGAAGTCAAAAACGCCCGCCTCGTGAGTGCTTGCCCAGCGCCCTCCACCACCGCAAGAGACGTGCCTGACATCATTGCGACGACTGTCCCCGTCAGGCACGATTCGTGCGGCGCTGGAGGATGTCGCAGCGGTCGCTTTTTTCGTCTGCCGGATGGCTTCGTCGGCGGTGCCTGACCTACGTTACGCTCTCGCCAAGCCCGCTTTCCGGCTTTCGATCCGCTCCAAGAATACTTCCATGATCCGGCGATAGAGTTCTTCGCGGAGGATCGAGTCTTCGAAGCCGGCGTCGATGTTGGGGTTGTCGTTCACTTCGATGATGTAGCATTCCTTGCCGGATTGTTTGAGGTCGACGCCGTAGAGGCCGTCGCCGATCAGGTTGGCGGCTTTGAGGGCCGTGCGCATGACGTTCCGAGGCGCGAGCTCGGCCGGCATGGTTTCCACCTTGCCGTACTCGTGTTTGCCGGGTCCCTCGCTCTTGCGAATTTGCCAGTGCTTGGGGGCCATGTGGTATTTGCACGCGAACAGCGGGCGCTGGTCGAAGATCGTGATCCGCCAGTCGAAGTCCGTCGGCAGGAATTCCTGCGCGACGACCAGGTCGGACTTGCCGAGGAATTCCTCGCACTGCGCGGCCAGGTCCTCCTCGTTCTCGGCTTTCACGACGCCGCGCGAGAACGAGGAATCGGGCTGCTTGAGCACGCACGGGAAGCCCAACTGGCTGCCGATTTCTTCGATGTTGTCGCGATGGACAATCAGCGTGCGTGGTATCGGCACCTTGTGGCGCGCCAGAAGTTCGGCCAGATAGACCTTGTTCGAGCACTTCATGATCGACTCAGGGTCGTCGACGACGACGAGCCCTTCGATCGCCGCGCGGCGGGCGAAGCGATACGTGTGATGGTTGACTTGCGTCGTCTCGCGGATGAACAGCGCGTCGAACTCGGCAATCCGGCCGTAGTCGTCGCGGGTGATCAGTTCCGCGCCCAGCTTCATCGATTCCGCGGCTTTGATGAATTTCTGAATCGCCTTGTCGTTCGACGGCGGAAGTTCTTCGTCGGGATTGGTGAGGATCGCCAGGTCGTATTTGGGGGCGGACTTCTTTTTGAACGCCGCGGTGCGCCCGGCGAAGTGTTCGTTGGCCGTCTGGAACACGAACGGCCGGTGTTGCATGGGAATATCGCCCACCGGCACCGGGGTGATGTTGCGCAACGTCCATTTGCCGTTGCGCGTGAACTGCGCGCGGAGCATGGGCGCGTGGAACAGATTGAACAGCTCGCGCGACAACTTGTCGTAGCGCTTGGCCAGGTTGCGGCCGAAGTAGATGCTCAGCGTGAACTTGTCGGACTGGATCGGCGACAGACTTTGCTGGATCAATTCGTCCAGGTCGTCGGAGACCATCCGCACGACGGTCTGAGACTTCATGTCCTGCACGGCGGTGATGTCGGGCAACGGGCGATGCCCGCGCGCCGTCGCCAGCAGCGTGACGTAGTAGCCCGTGCTTTGGTACCGATAGGAACGGCAGAGGTTCAGGAGCTTGACGCCGCGCATCTCGCCGTATTCCGGCTTGGTGAGATACGAGCGGGCCCCGACCACTTCGGCCCCTTCCACCTTGAACGGCCATTCCTTGACGTTATTGACTACGATCAGAATCGGCATGTTCCAGAGTCCGACGCTTCGTGCGTGGTTCGATAATCAAGAGGTTCGCGTCGTGGGTGACCACGCCCAACAGAATGGCGCCAATCACGCGATCGATGCTGACCAGGTATTCGTGAGTTTCCGACAAGGGATTGGGGAATAATGGATCGGCGACCAGCACTTCGCGGGTATCGCGGTTGTAGCCGGCGAGAATCACGAAGTGCCCGGCGGGCTGGCCGCGGATGTCGTCGTCGAGTTGCTCGGGACCGTATTCGCGGCACGAGCGATGCAAGTACGTCGAGCTCAGCCCCGTGATGATCGGCCGGCCGGTGTTGAGAAAGCGGCGGATGAGCGCGGTGGTTAAATCCTCGAAACGCAGCCGGCCGCCGCGCTCCAGGTATTCGATGTAGGCCTTGCTGGCGAACTGAAGTCGGCGTTTTTTGGTCTTAAACGCCATCTGGGCGCGCAGGCGATTGGCGAGTTCCTCGGGAGGCAGTTCCAGTTCGAACCAGCTCGGATCGAACACCGGCAGGTTGTACGTGAAGATCTTCGCGGCGTAGTCACGCTTGAGCGCGTCGCAGGCCAGCCAGACGGCCAGCGTGCCGCCATCGTCCAACTTGGGGATGCCCGCGATCAAGGCGTCGAGCGGCAACTCCAGCCCGTAATACCGGTAGATGGCATGTAGACAGGTAGGGCCGCACGTTTCATCGTCCGGCTGCCGCAAGATGTCGATGCGCAGCTTGGTCTCCACCCGCCCAGACCCCCTCCGTAGTCAGTCCTTCGACGCTCCGTCCGTGAGGATGGCTCCCCCACGCAGAATATTGTAGTGGCCGGGGGGATCGGCGTGAATGCGGCTTTGGCTGTGCCTAGTCGTTCCTTCTACGGGCAATACTTAGCTGGTTGTACGTCGGGAGATCGACCGCCTCAGGAAAAAAACGCCGGAAACTCTCCCCGATCATCGGGTCTCGGCAAAACAGCAATGTGGCGGACGCATCCCAGCAAACGATCTCCACATCCGCCAGCGGGTGCTGAATTTGCGGTTGAGCGACCCAAAACCCGCGGTTCATATCCGCGTAGGGCTTAACTTCCAGTCCGTTGAGATCGAGCGCGACGCTCACTGGAAAACCGGAAAGCACTGCCCATACAAACTGGAGTTCGAATGATTCCACGATCTTCGTCAGATCGGCGCCCGTAATCCAGTGCGGCTCTGGACCGGAAAATGGCAGCGAGCTCTTATCGTGATCCAAACAGGCGAAATCTAAGTCGGTGATCAGCCAGTTGAATTCGAGCTGCCGGCCGCCGATCGCCTGAAATACTAGCCGGAGATCGGTAAAGTACCGCATCCGGCATGGACCTTCGAGCAAAGTTTCCATGGTCCGTACGGTTTTCGGGATGGTGCGTTTGTGGACAGGGCGGCTGAGGTCACAGACCTCGGCTATAGAAGACGGAACGCGGCCTAGTTAGGTTCATTTGCCCTGATTGGCCTAGCCGCACCAGTTTACGCAACGTGCTATAAAGTATAAGATACGCGAATCTCGCAATATTGGAGCCAACCGTCGGCGGGCGAGTCGCGGGGCGAATTCCGGTCACTGAGGGCGCTGTAAGCCTATGGCAGAAAAGCAAAAAGAAGAAGGTCTCGAAGTCGAAGGCGTCGTGACGCAAGCGTTGGCGAATACCCGCTTTCGCGTCACCATCGACGGCGGCCACGTCGTCACCGCTCACGTCGCGGGCAAGATGCGCAAGAACTTCATCCGCATCGTGCCGGGCGATCGGGTCAAAGTCGAGCTGTCGCCGTACGACCTGACCAAGGGTCGGATCACGTTCCGCGAGCGGTAATCGCGCCGCTCGTCCTCCGGTAGGCCCTGGC
>JALHLM010000224.1 GCA_022844585.1 Pirellulales bacterium
ATCGCGTTGCTTCGCGCCCAGCGCGCGGCGCACGCCGATCTCTCGCGTGCGCTCAGTCACCGTGGCGAGCATGATGTTCATAATGCCGATGCCGCCGACGACCAGCGAAATGCCGGCGATCAGCACCAACAGTACGTTGAACAGCATTTGCAGGATCTCCGCCTGACGGAGCAATTCCTTGGGGACGATGATCGCGTAGTCGAGATTCTTGTGATATTTCTGCAACAGGATTTCAATGATCGCGGCCGTGTCGTCCACTTCCGACACGTCGCCGACGGTGAACGTCATCTGGCTGAGTTCGACGACTTCGAACTCGCGCGAACCCGCGCCGCGCGACGACATCACGCGATCTCCGATGCGTTGCCGGAGCGTTTCCAACGGGATGTAGACGTCGGAGTTGTAGTCCTGGCCGGAAAAACTCCCGCCGATGGCCCCGGTCGGCGTGCGATCGTGCGTTTGGCCGACGACCTTGTAGAAATCCTGGTCGATTTGGATTTCCTGCCCGATCGGATCTTCGTACGGAAACAACTGCTCCGCCGTCGAGTGGGCGATCACACAGACATTCTCGACCGCGAGCGCGTCGCGATCGGTGATGAAGCGTCCGCGCGCGAGTCGCAGGCTGTTCATCTCCGTGTAATCGGGCGTACACCCCACGAGGCGCACCTCGGCCCGCTTGTCGCGATAGCGTACTTCACGCGGCAATTCACGCAGTGGGACGGAGCGTCGGATCGTCGGAATCGTCGTGGCGATGCGGCGAAAGTCGTCCCGCAGCAGCCCGTACGTGAGAAAGAGCCCCGTTTGGCTCGACGTGGAGTTGCTCGGCGGCTTGATGCTCCGCACGATGATGTTCGTCGCGCCGAGGTCCTTGATCTGCTGCTGGGCCTGATAGCTGACGCCTTGCCCCATGGCGACGAGCCAAATCACGGCCGTCACGCCGATCGTGATGCCCAACACCGCCAGGCCCGAGCGCAGCTTGTGCAGCAGCAGGCTTTTGATGCCAAGGTTCAGCGTCTGAAGAAAGAGTTCCACGGAGACTCGTCAACGGCCAGGAGTGCGTAGCGAAAAGTCAAATAGCCTTGCGTCGCATCGGGTTACTGCGGAGGACCGCCAGGGCCATCGAAGCCTCCTCCGCCACCGCCGAAGCCGCCTTGTTGTTCCATTTGCTTGCGGCGTTCTTCTGCCGCCTTCGATTCTTCCTGGTCGAAGAAACCGTCCTGGTTCGCGTCGACAAAGTCGAACATACGAATCATCTCTTGCGGGAATTCTTCTTTGCTGACCTTCCCGTCGCTGTCCTTGTCCATCTCCTTGAAGCTGGGCATGCGACGCCGGCCACCGCCGCCGCCCCGACGACCACCGCCGGGTCCGCCTTCGCCTGGCGGGCCATTGCCGGGACCGCCTTGCATGCCCGGTCCGCCCGCGGGAGCGCCACCAGGGCCACCGGGGGCGCTGGCTTCGCTGACGTTGGCCTTCGAAGCGCCGAACGCTTTCTCGACGTCGACCTTCTCTTCGGCATTGGTATCGGTACGCGCGTCCGGAACATCCGCACGCGGATGTTGCAGCACGAGATCTCCTTCGCTCAACCCGTCTTTGATTTCGATCAACGTGTCGTTTGTGGCACCGAGCACGAGCTCGCGCTGTTCGATGGTTTGGCCGTTCTTGACCCAGGCGAACGCTTTGCGGCCCTTAGCGACGACGCACTGCACGGGCACGGCCAATACGCCTTTGTGTTCGCCGATCAACACCGTGACGTCAGCGGTCATGCCTGGCTTGAGACCGTCCGCCTCCCCGTCGACGCGCACGTACGCCGCGTACTCCTTGGTGCCGGCGCCGCCGAAGAAGTTCCCCGCCTCCGGTTGGCTGCCGACGTTTGTCAATGAGCCCTGCACTTCGCGCCCCTGGACCTTGATGCGGGCCCGTTGACCGGAGCGAAGTTGCTCGACTTTGGATTCGTGAACCAATGTCTTGACCTGCATCTTCGTCAGGTCCGGCAGACGAATCACCGCCTGATACTGCTTAACCGCGGCGCCTTGCTCGATCTTGGGCGTTTGCTGCCCGCCACGACCGCCGCCGCTCAAATCATTGGCGTACACCACCATCCCGTCCTGCGGAGCGATGATCTCGCACTTCTTGAGGTTGTTCTCCAACCGCTTGAGCTTCGCGGCTTCGAGCTCGTACGTGCCCAAGTCGGACTTGTACTGCGCTTCCGCCGAGTCGCGCGCACTTTCCAGATCTTCGAGCGTCTTCGCTTTCGTGAATTTTTCGAGGACCATCTTCGTGGTCTTCTGCAATTCCAGGTCGAGCTTCGCCTTCTGCACTGAATAGACGTTCGACTGATGTTGCAGCGGCGTCGTGTAACCTTTGCGGAGCATCTTTTCGGAATGCTTGGCGATGTTCTCGGCCGCGGCCAGATTTTGCTGTGCGATGACAATATTCGATTCCGCCGTTTGCAGCGCCTGGACGTAGGTGCCTTCCAGATATTCCTGGACGGCGATCTTCGCGGCGTCCAACGTGTTGCCCGAGGCGATCTTCGTGGCCTCGGCCTTACCGACGACGTTCTTTTGCGCGTTGAAGTTTTCTTCGATCGTCGAGGAGTCCAACAGCGCCAACCGCGTCCCCTTGGTGACCATCGTGCCGTCGGGGATGATTTCCAGAATTGTGGAACCGCCTTCCACTTCGCACTTCATTTCCACGTTGGCGGCGCTTTCGAGCGTGCCGTCCTCGGTGACGGTGATCACCAGGTCGCTTTTCACCACCGGACTGGTGACGATGACGCGTTCGGCGCTGTCGCCCATCTTGGCGATCGCCACGATCGCACCGAGCCCCGCGCCCAGCACGACGACCAGCGTGACCAATCGCACCAAAAACTTGCTGCCGCCGCGCTTTTTCGGCGCCGAGAAGTTTTCGGACGGGCGACGCGTAACTTCTTTCACCGGGGCGCCCGGCGTGGATTCTGTTTCTTTGACGACCAGGCTCATCGTGAACAACTCCGTGCCGAGTGGCGGATGGCAAGTGAGGCGGGAATTGATTCGTGTCCTAACGATTCTAAGTGGCGGCGGCAGGCAAAACAATCGAGACATCAGCGATTGCCTGCGGACCAGGCCTGAAAAAGCGTCGGCTAGCGATCGCGACCAACGGCCGTCTTCCTAGGAATTCGACCGCCCGGGCCCGCCGAGCATACTTTTAACCCCGCGGAGGCCGTCGAGTTGTGCGAACCGGCCAAAAATGGTCGCCCATTTTCGCCAACGTGCAGCGGAAAGCGGTCGGACGCCTATTCCGACAAAATCCCCGCGGCCGGAAGCTCATCGGCGAGCCGGCCCGGGCCGATTTGCTCCGTGGCGAGGCTGCTCAGGGGGCGTTTCAGCAGGATTTCGAGCTGCATGCGGGTCTGATGATGGAGAAACCGCAATTCCAGGTGGGCGCGCCGCAGTTTCGCCAGTCGGCTGAGCTGCTGGGAGAGTTCGGCGGCGTCGATGGCCTGAACTTCGAAGGCTTGCTCGATGCTGGCGATCGCCGCCTGCATCGAGGGGGCCACCTGTTCGTCGTAGTAGATCAGTTGCCGCTCGATCGGCGCGAGTAGTGCGTAGGCCCGGGCGACTTCCCCCAAAGTGGTTGATTCCGACAACCGCAGGTTGGCCCTGGCTTGTCGGGTGGAGGCCAATCCGGCGGCGATTTCCCCCTGGTTGAAGTTCCAGAGCATCAGGCCTGTCGCGAAACGGCCGCCGAGTTGGTCGTCCGGATCGTTGAACGTCTCGTTGTAGCGCGGACTGAGCGTCAGATCGGGAATCGCGTTGGCGCGGGCCAGGTCGGTGCGGCGCTGCTGTTCGCGAATTCCCCAATTCCCGGCGCGGAACTCGGGGCGCACTTCGCGAGCCACGGCGATCACGCGCTCCAGCGGAACTGGCGGGACGCGCATCGTCTGCAGGCGATCCGCCAGCACCAACGGGCGCGGATTCGTCATGCCCATGGCCTGCGCCATGACGAGCCGGGCTTGTTCGAGTTCGGTGAGGCTTTGCAGCCGCTCGAATTCGGCCTCTTTCGCGGAAGTGTCGGCCAGGAGGCGATCGACCTCGGTGATGACGTTCTGCTGCGCCCGTTCGTTCTGCATGTTGGCGAAGCGCAGGTTCAAATCACTGAGGTATTGCTGCTGCTCGGCCAATTCCTGCAGATATAAGACTTCAGCGGCCGCGTTGGAAACTTCTAAGAGGACCAGATCTGTCGCGTAATCCAGTTCTCCGCGCGCCCGTTGCTCGGCGGCGGCAGCGGCCGACATGCCGCGCTGGCGTTTGTGCCCGATGGGTACCGTGAAGTCGATACGCGTCGAGAGCGATGGCATGTCGTCGCCGTCGACAGCGCCATCGGCGTCCATCACCAACTGAGGATTGGCGAACAAGCCGGCGCCTAGCCGCTCCGCGCGGGCCAGGTCGATTTCCTGGGCGATCGACGCCAATTGCGGATGATTGCGACGGGCGAATTCCAGCACGTCGGCCAGCCGCACCGGTCCTGGGCCGAGCATATCCGCCGCGGCGAACGGCATGGCCTCAGTCTTGATTAGCGCCCCGTCGCTTGGCGAAGTAACCGCGTCGTCGCTGGCGAGCACGACGTCGTCGGTACCGAAATCGCTCTTACCGATTGTTCCCGCAGCTTCATCTTGCTCCGACGCTTCGACGACGTCGCCCAACTCTTTTTCGGCAGAATTGCGCCAGAGATCGGTCGTCGCGCAGCCACCAAGCCCCAGCATTGCAACCATTGCCAGGCGCATTCCCAGGCTGCACGCGGTAACCCGGGCGCGACGCGGCGACGGTTGGTGTCGGACGACCATCAAGGGAGCGCAGGTGTTGGATATTGAAGAAAACTGCCGCCGAATTGGCGGCGGAGCGTAGCAAAAGCCCTTCGACGCTCCAAGTGCAAGGAAGGCCATAGATCGCAGGCAATCGCGTCAATGCAACGATTCTTAGTCCAACCCCATTTGCCTGAGCGATCCCGGCCGCGCAGAGCACCTAGCACTCGCAGAATATGCCGCTTCGCATTGAGGCCGTAATCCATGCGTTGCGATCTGCGTAATACATTGCCTGGATTAGACTTGCGACTCGCGATCGGCTTGAATGTCATGACTCAAAATGAGGGTCGTTAAATGCGGCACGGATCCGTGCCCGCAGTCTCGCGTATGGACGACGCCGGGGGATACGGCTAGGCTGCTGTATTGATTGTGCATTGCTTGTTCCCCATAGCGGGAGGATGCCGATCTTATGCGCAGAGGGTAGCGGATTGATGTGCGGCGGAGAGATGGTTGCCGCCGGCGGCGGAGTCGCCGGAACGCGGTCCGGCATCCGGTTTGCCCGGATGGATGCGCAAGGACGCCCGCGGAATTGAATCAGGATCGCGCCGAGACCGAGACATGCGAACAGCCAGCCAGGAACCTTCCCGCCCTTTCTTCGAGCGCTTTGCGCTCCCCATTCTGATCGTGGCGATGTTCTTGCTGCCGCTCGTAGGGCGCGGGGCCCGGCAATCGCTGCTCGGCAACCGCAACGACGTCGCCCAATGGTTGCCGGACAAGTACGAAGAAACGACGCAGTTTCGCGAGTTCCGCAAGCATTTCGCCGACGAGCAGTTCGTCCTCGTCTCCTGGGACGGTTGCACGCTGGACGACCCGCGGCTGGAGCTATTCACGCAGAAGATCGAAGCCGGCATCAAGGACGGCTTCGAGATGCCGCTCGGGCGCAAGAAGCTGTTCTCCTCGATCACGACCGGTCCGCGACTCATCGAGCGACTGGGACAGGGGCGCTATCCGCTCCAGCGCGACGAGGTGATCGATCGCTTTCACAATACGCTGATCGGCAAAGACAAAAAGCTTACTTGCGCGGTAATCACGTTCAACAAATTCGGCGCCGACCTCGGCCAACTGCGCAAATCGGTGGAGTTGATCCGCAACATCGCCTCGAACGAATGCGCGGTGAAGCCCGAGGCGCTGCACATGGGCGGTCCGCCCGTCGATAACGTGGCGCTCGACGAGTCCGGCGAGAGCAGCCTATTCCGTCTGGCAGGCATTTCCGCGGCGGTCGGCTTGCTGGTGGCCTGGTGGTGCCTGCGAATTCCCAAGCTGATTTTCCTGGTGTTCAGCACCGGCATCTACTCGGCGATGCTCAGCCTGGCGATCGTCTATTACACCGGCACGACGATGAACGCCATCCTGCTGACCATGCCGACGCTGGTCTACGTAGCGGCGATCTCCGGCGCGATTCACCTGACGAACTACTATCGCGAGGCAGTGGAGCACGAAGGAGTTCGGGCGGCGCCTGGCGCCGCGCTTCGCCACGCCGCGTTGCCGCTGAGCCTGGCAACGGGAACGACGGCCGCAGGGCTGCTCTCGTTGTGCATCACTGATTTGGTGCCAATCTTCTTGTTTGGCCTGTATTGCGCGTTGGGCGTGCTGGCGAGCACGGTGGTTTTGTGCTTGTTCCTGCCGGCTGCGTTGCAATTGTGGCCGCTGCCCTCGCATGCGGCGCATGCCGAAACCAAGGCCGACAAGAAGAGTTTTGACCCCTTCGCCAGCCGCCGTTGGCGTTTCGCCGGGCGCGGAGTCATTCGGCATCACAACCTGGTCGCCGCCGGCTGCATCCTGCTGATGTGTGGCGCCGGTTACGGGCTGCGTTACGCGCAGACATCGATCAACCTGATGCGATTCTTTTCCGCCGGCTCGGATATCCGCCAGGATTATGCCTGGCTGGAGCGAAACCTTGGTCCGCTCGTGCCGATGGAAGTCATCATCCCGTTCGACAAAGACTCGCCGCTTTCCATGTTGGAGCGGATGCAGATCGTCGAGTGGATTCAATTCAAAGTCAGCGAACTGCCCGAGGTGGGCGAGGCGATGTCGGCGCTGTCGTTTTCGCCGACACCCGCTGCGCTCGCTCAGCAGATCCACGACGAAAACCCGAACGCGCCGCTTATTATCGTCGAAACCACGACGAACAACATTCTCAAAGATGAGCTCGCGCCCACCGGCTATATCAAAGACGACGAACACGGCAACCAACTCTGGCGAGTGACGGCGCGACTGGGAGCGCTCGATGAGATTGATTATGGCCAGTTCGTGGGCGAAATCCGCACGACGGTGAATAGCGCCATTGATGAAATGAAGGAAGGCTCCGACCCGGCGACATTCGCTGGCTTAAGCGAAAACATTAAGTACACGGGCTTGGTGCCGTTGGTTTACAAGGCCCAGCACACGTTGCTCGACAACCTGATCTGGGGCTTCGTCGGCGACTGGTTCTTGATCACCATCGTGATGATGCTCGTCGTGCGGAGTTTCTCCGCGGGCATGTTGCTGATGTTCCCCGCCGTGTTCCCGGCCGCGATTGTGTTCGGCCTGATGGGCTGGAGCGGCTTGCTGATCGATACCGGCACGGTGATGACGCCGGCGGTGGCGCTCGGTGTTACCGTCGACGACGTCGTTCACTTCATGCTGAAGTTCCGCGAAGGGCTCCGCATGGGCAAGCGCCGCCGGCATGCGATCATGTTCGCCTATGAACATTGCGCCCAGGCGATGTATCAAAGCTGGGGCGTGATCTCGCTGGGCCTCTCGGTGTTCGCCATCAGCCCGTTCATGCCCACCAAGAGTTTCGGCTGGATGATGCTCACGCTGCTCACCGCTTCGCTGGTCGGCAACCTCGTGATGCTGCCGGCGCTGCTGGCCGGCCCGCTGGGGACGCTGTTCGTCTGGGGCATCAATAAGCAGGACGAACGGAAGGCGCGGAAAAAAAAGCGGAGTGAAGTCCGATCCGCGCCGCCGGCGCCCGTCGAACAACCTGCGCACCTGCACGCCGCGACGCGGCATTCTCGCTTGAGCGACTCGGTGCATAAGTAGGTTTCGTTCGGGTTTACCGCGGAGACGCAGAGACGCGGAGGGGAGAATTTCTAATGTCGAAATCCGAATGTCGAATCAAATCCGAATAACGAAGTCCGAATGAATAGCAGAAACGATTTGCTTTCTTACGCAGGACCTTGCGATATCGCGAGTCGGCAACATTTGAGCATTCGTCATTCAGATTTCATTCGACATTCGGATTTAGAAATTCGTCATTCCCTCCGCGCCTCTGCGCCTCCGCGTTTCAGACTGGCAAGTATCGCCGTAATTGTGACGCTGCTGTTCGTCACAAACGCCGCCAACGCCGCGGTGACGTTTCGCGTCGTGATGCCGGCCGACGCCGCGCCGACGGAGTTTCCCGGGCGCTTGTACGTATTCCTCTCGCAGCGCGGCGAGCGCGAGCCGCGATTCGGGCCCGATTGGTTTAATCCGGAACCGTTCTTCGGTCTGGACGTCGCGGCGCCGGGGCCGGGTGATTCGATCGTCGTCGACGATGCTGCGGACAGCTTTCCCGCGCCGCTATCGAGGCTGCCGGCCGGCGAATACCGCGCGCAGGCGCTCTTGGCGACGAACCCCGATGTCCAGGAGCACGCCAAGGGGCCGGGCAATCGTTACAGCGACATCTACGAGATCAACGTCCGTCGCGGGCGCGATGAAGTCATCGAACTGGAACTGCTGCACACCGTGGAAGAGCCGGCGCCGCTCGATCATCCGCGGATTCGCGAAATCAAGCTCCGCAGCGAACTGTTGTCGAAGTTCCACGGCCGCGATGTTTATGAGCATGCAGCCATCGTGCTGCCGGAAGGTTACGACACAGAAACGGACCGGCGCTTTCCGGTCGTGTATGCCATCCCCGGCTTCAGCGGCAGCGAACGCGATGCGCGGCGGTATCTGCCGTTTGTCGACGCGGGCGGCGAACCGTTGATCCTCGTGGCGCTCAGCGGCCAATGCCAATGGGGGCATCATGTCTACGCCGACAGTGCGACGAACGGTCCGCGCGGGCAGGCGCTCGTCGAGGAATTGATTCCGTACATCGATCAGGAGTTTCGCACCGTCGCCGAAACCGGCGCGCGCTTCGTCATGGGGCACAGCTCCGGCGGATGGTCGAGCTTGTGGCTGCAGGTGGAGTACCCAGAGACATTCGGCGGCGTCTGGAGCACTTCGCCGGACCCGGTCGATTTCCGCGACTACCAGCAAATCGATCTCTACGCGCGGCCGCCGCTGAATATGTATGTCGATGCCAAGCGACAGCGCCGCCCGATCGCGCGCCGCGGCGAAACGCCTGTGCTGTGGTACGACGATTTTT
>JALHLM010000225.1 GCA_022844585.1 Pirellulales bacterium
CGGATGGACGTGCAGAAAAAGTACGGCCAGTTCGACATTCAATTCGGCATGACGTCGACGCCACTCGTGGACGGCGACCGGCTGTATTTGCAGTTGCTGCACAGCGCCTCGAAGAAAATCGTCGCCTTGAACAGCAAGACCGGCGAAGAGGCCTGGATTCATGAGCGGACGAGCGACGCCTATGCCGAGAACGAGCACGCCTACACCTCGCCGATGCTCTATCGCGACGGCGAGCGCGAGTTCCTGGTCACGCACGGCGCAGACTACGTTATTGCCCATCGGTTGAACGACGGCGGCGAGATCTGGCGTTGCGGCGGCATCAACCCGCAAGGGGCCGGGTACAACGAATACCTGCGCTTCGTGGCTTCGCCGGTCGTGACGCCGGGCTTGATTGTCGTTCCCACGGCCAAGAACGGCCCAGTCCTGGCCTTGAAGCCAGACGCCTCGGGCGACATCACCGCCGACGCTGCCGCGCATGCCTGGAAGTTCCCGGACAACACTCCGGACGTGCCGTCTCCGCTGGTCCATGACGGTCTGGTGTACCTCTGCCGGGAAAACGGCGTGCTGCTGTGCCTGGACGCGGCCACCGGCGAGGAGCAATACAAGTCGCGTCTGCATTCGGACGTTTATCGCGCTTCACCGGTTTATGGCGACAGCCGCGTGTATATTGCCTCGCGCGACGGCACCGTCAGCGTGGTGGCTGCGGGAAGAAAGTTCACTAAACTCGCCGAAATTGCCATGGGCGAGCCGATCTCCTCTTCCCCGGTGGTCTCCGAAGGGACGATCTATCTGCGGACGTACGAGTACCTCTACGCCATTCGGCCAGCTCAATAGCAGCGACGACGATTTTGCATAAACCGTAGAGCCGGAAGCGTCAGCGCCCGGAGAGTTGCGGCATCCGACGTCGATTCCGGCGCACTCCGGGCGCTCACGCTTCCGGCTCGATGGGTAAAGTGCTCTGGCCCTCGCTCCGGCTTCTCGGGTACTTTCTAAGTGCGAAAGAATCCGAATGGACTGGGAGGTTTGGGGGATGTCGCGACAAGAGCTGGAAGCGCAGATCGCCGCGATTCATTGGTACCACGAGTTCGATTTCGGCCAGGGGCTGATCGCTCGGTCGTCGACGCCGGATGTCGCGGCGCACCGACGGATTTGGCGATTAATCTCCGATCAGTTCGACGCGATCGACTGGCGCGGCAAATCGGTGCTCGATATCGGCTGTTGGGACGGCTATTGGAGCTTCGAGGCCGAACGGCGCGGGGCCGCGAGCGTGTTGGCCTCGGACGACGTCTCCCAGAATTGGGCCGCCGGCGCGGGGCTGAGACTGGCCAAGCGCTTGTTCCATTCGCGGGTGGAAATCAATCAAAGCCTGTCGGTCTACGATCTGGCGACGCTTGGCCGGAAGTTCGACGTTATCCTTTGCCTGGGTGTGTATTACCACCTGCTCGACCCGTTTTATGCGTTCGCGCAGGTCCGGCATTGCTGCCATCCCGGGACGATCGTGGTCTTCGAAGGGGACATGGCTCGCTATGGAATGCGCGCGGACGTAGCCTGTCTGCCATTTGGCGACGCCACGGCGCCGCTCTTCGTGCCGACGCCGCGGACATTGTTCAATTTGCTCCGCGCGACCTATTTCGATATCTCCGCGCAGGCGTTTCTCAACTCCGCGCCGCGCGCCTGGGCCAAGAGCGCCTGGCGTCGCATCACGCGACGCGCACAACTGCCAAGCGTGGATCGTGCGGTCACCGTGTGCCGGCCGTTCGCCGGCGCGAATCCGCTGCACGACTACCGCCCGCCGTTCGGCTTGCATCAATACGACGAGCGTTTCAACGCCGCGCGACCGGCCGCCGCTTAGTTCAAACGCCGAACCAGAAGCGTGACGGGGCCGGCGCGGTTTTCATGCCGGGATCCGGGACCATCCAGATCGTATTCTCGCCGTCCTGCTGCGCATGCGGCCCGCGGAAGGCGGGATTGCGGACGCCCGGTAGCAACGTGACATCGAAGATTTCGTCGACGCCCGAGACGAATTGAAATGTGGCCACGGTCTGCTGGCTGGCCAGGTCGAAGACGCCGACGCCACATTTGAGTTCGCCGATCTTCTCAGCGATCGGCATGCCACCGAAGGTCGAGGTCTCGCGAATCTTCGACAGGCCGATGAATGCGAACTGGCCGTGCATCGCCAGGCCGCGCGTATAGCCGGGCATATCCGTGACGGGCTGAATCGCTCCAGTCGCCGTGTCCACGTTGGTGAGACGTCCCCGGCCGGAATCCAGGACCCAGAGCTTGTCTTGAAATACGCGGGGCGAGTGTGGCATCGCAAAGCCGGAAGCGACGATGCGCCCGCTCGGCACTTCCATCACGCAGCCGGTGTTCACTTTGTTGGGACGCCAGCCGCCGGCGGTGTCGGTTTGCGCCATGGCGGTGGCATACTTGACGGCGCCGTTCGCGACGGCCAGGCCGTTCAAGTGGCAGCGGTCTTCCGCCGCCAAACCGGAAATGAACGGCGGTCGCCAGCGCGGCACGAAACTGAAACTGCTATGCGGCGTGGCGAGGCATGAGAACAGCGTGTTGACGACCCACAGTTCCTGGCCGACATAGACCAATTCATGCGCCTGGATCTCGCCGGTCACGACCGCCTGACGCGCGAGATAGCACGCGTCGTGGCTGCCCGCCGGCGGTAATCGCCGCGCGATATCGACGGCGTTTTCCAGGAACCAGAATTGATCGCGGCAGGCGACGGCGATCCCTTCCGGCCGGACCGCGACGCCCATCGGGCGATCAAAATTGAGAAACGTGAGGTGCAGCTTGCCCTCGCGCGCGGTCAGCGCAACGAGCTTGCCGGCCTGATACGTGCTGACGAGCAGCGTGCCGCCGAGATGCTCTAAGATGGGCACGAAATGCCGCGAGCACTCATATTGCACTTCGCGCAGATTTTCCTTGGGCTTCGCGTCGGATTCATTCGGACCACTGGCGTCGGTGGACATCGGACAGTTTACCTACGTGAGGTGTAATAGCGGGGCTCAGTCTAGAGACGATGCTGGGCGTGGTCAACAAATGTCGCCGCGCCCCGCGCGGCCCTTGCCTCGGCGTTTCGCGACGTGGTAAACCGGTGTCGAGCGCCCACCTTCGAAACTTGGATTCACGATGCAAACGCCAGCGGCCCTTGGCTACCGATTTCCCGCGGAATGGGAGCCGCATGCGGCGACCTGGCTCTCCTGGCCGCATAATCCCGACACCTGGCCCGGCAAGTTCGAGCCGATTCCGGCGGTCTGGGAAGAGTTGGTGCGCACGCTAGCCGAGTTCGAGCCGGTACACATCCTCGCCGGCGGGGAATCGGTGATGGCCGACGCCCAGCGCCGCGTGGGTCAGCTGCAAAACGTCACCCTCCACGATGTGCCCACGAACGACTGCTGGGCGCGCGATCATGGAGCGATGTTTCTCACTGGCCCGCTGGGATCTGAACCGGCGCTGATCGACTGGGGCTACAACGCCTGGGGCGGTAAGTATCCGCCGTTCGATTTAGACGACCAGGTGCCACGCTACGTCGCCGAGTACACGCAGCGCCGGCGCTTCGAGCCGGGCATCATCCTCGAAGGGGGCGCGATCGATGTCAACGGACTCGGCGCCGTGCTCACGACCGAGCAATGCCTGCTGAACGTGAATCGCAATCCGCAACTCACGCGCCCGGAGGTAGAACGTTACCTGCGGGAATATCTCAACGTCAAAAAAATCCTCTGGCTGGGCGGCGGCATCGTGGGCGATGACACGGACGGCCACATTGACGAGTTAGCCCGCTTCGTCGGCCCGCGCACCGTGGTGGCCGCCGTGGAGGATGACCCAACCGACGCGAACTACGCGCCGCTGGCCGAGAACCTGGAGCGGCTGCGTTCCTTTACCGATCAAGATGATCAGTCGCTGGAGATCGTCACGCTGCCGATGCCGATGCCGAAATTCTTCGGCGAGCATCGCTTGCCGGCCTGTTATCTGAATTTCTACGTCGCCAACGGCGTCGTGATCGTGCCGACGTTTAACGATCCGGCTGATTCCTTGGCGCTCGCAACGCTGGGAAAGCTATTTCCCACGCGTCAAATCCGCGGCATCCACGCCCTCGACCTTATCTGGGGCCTGGGGGCGTTTCACTGCATTACGCAGCAACAGCCCTCCTAGCCGTCACGGCTAATGTGGCGATTTTTTCGTCCCGCAGGCGCCGGACACGGCGCAGCCAGTCGAGCAACTCGTGCAGCCTCCGCCCGTCGCGGCGTCAGTCCCGCAACCGGGGCCGCAGCCATGCACGAGGGCGTCGGTGAAGTTACGTAACTGCGCTTGCGATTCATACGCTTCAGCCAGCGCTTCCAGCCGCTCGGCCAACTCCGGCGGTTGCTCGCCCAGGAAATAGAACGCCAGCGTTTGCCCGTCGAAGAGATGTTCGACGTCCATCAGCGTGGCGGCTGAGCCAACGGCGCGCAGTTCGTCGACGCACGCCTTGAAAGCGGCGGTGCGGTTTTTCTCCAGACGGGCTGCCAGCAACTCGTCTTCGACGGTCATTCCGCGGAGCAGCTTGCCGTCGGAATCCCCCGGCTCGTCAGTTTGCGGCGGGGCAAGGACTTCGCCGATCTCCAGTCCACGCGCCGTGCGCGTCACCACGCGCGTTCCGCGCGGATACCGGGTGCCGTCCGAGGCGATAAACCGCCCTACGTGTCCCAGGACTCCGATTCGGACGTAGTGAAAGCTCGGCATGTGTGGGCAGCAATCCGGGGCGAGGTTCAACCTCAGTTAAACGGTATCCGCTTATACTACGTCAACTCCCCCTCGTTGGCGCGTCGGGCTGGTGTACGCTTGCTAGGAGTGGAAGCTGGCCCGCCTTGCCGAAACACTTACGGCGTGGATACTTGGGGCTGATCGCAGCGATCTCGATTTCCCCGGAGTTTCCCGTCGATGATGAGCCTCTTGCCCGCCCAGCGATCGGACTGGAATCGGCTGGCCGACCAGGTCCTGGAAGGCCATCGGCTCACGTTTGACGAGGCCTTGAGCATTTTGCGGGCGCCGGACGAGGAGTTGCTGAGTATTCTCTCGGCAGCGTACCAAATCCGGCAGCGACACTTCGGCAACCGGGTTCAGTTGTACTTCCTGATGAATGCCAAGAGCGGCCTCTGCCCGGAGGATTGCAGCTATTGCTCGCAATCGAAGGTCTCCGAGGCGGAGATTCCGCGCTATAACATTTTGCAACGCGACAAGTTGCTGGACGGAGCCCGGCTGGCCGCCGAACGGGGCTCGAAAACCTACTGCATCGTGATCAGCGCCCGCGGACCGAACGAGCGCGAGATGCACGCGGTGACGTCGATCGTGCCGCAGATCAAGGCGAAGTACGACCTGAATATCTGCGCCTGCCTCGGCTTGCTGACGCCCGAACAGGCCGCGCAACTCAAGGCCTGCGGCGTCGACAAGGTGAATCACAACCTGAACACCAGTGAAGCGCACTACGCCGAGATCTGCACGACGCACACTTTTCAGGATCGCATCGACACACTGCAAGCCGTGCGCAATGCCGGCATGGAACTGTGCTCGGGCGGCATCATCGGCATGGGCGAAGCGGACGAAGACGTCGTGCGCATGGCTTTCTCTCTGCGCGATCTGAGCGTCGAATCGATTCCGGTCAACTTCCTGAACCCAATCGACGGCACGCCGCTCGCAGGCAAGAGCGACTTGAATCCGCGCTATTGCCTGAAAGTCCTGGCGATGTTCCGTTTCGCCAATCCGACAAGCGAGATCCGCATCGCCGGCGGGCGCGAATTGCACTTGCGTTCGCTGCAGCCACTTGGGCTGTATGCCGCGAATTCGATCTTCGTCGGCGACTACCTGACCACGCGCGGGCAGGCCCCGGATCAGGATTACCGCATGATCGAAGACTTGGGCTTCGTGGTGACCCGCGTCAACGACGCGCCGTGGTCGCCGCCCGCGGCGGAAAGCGCGGCAACCTGCGGCACGAGTTGCGGATCAAACTGCGGCGGCTAATTCCGCTTCGGCTCAGTTTGTCGACCACTTTCGCTGCACGGCTTTGACCACTTCCACGACCGCGATCGGCCCCAGCGCCGCTGCGGCGACTAACGCCCAATCGGCAACATTCATGGGCGTCGTTTTCAGCACCGTTCGCAAGAACGGCACATAGATCGCGCAAAGTTGCAGTGCCACGCAACAAATCACGGCCGCCCAAAGCCAAGGATTGGTGAACATCCGATGGAAAGCGGAACGCCGCTGAGAGCGAGCGTTGAAGGCGTGGAACACTTGCCCGAGGGCCAATGTCATAAACGATAGCGTCGTTGCATGTTGCAGCCCTTCACCTGTCTCGCCATACGCGCGAATCGCCAGGTAGAACACAGTCAATGCGGCGAGTGACAGGAGCGCCCCTTGCCAGGCGATCAACCCGAGAAACCGGGGCGTCAGCAGCGATTCGTTTGCGTCGCGCGGCGGATGCTTCATCATCCCGGGCGCGGAGGGCTCGAGCGCCAAAGCCAATGCGGGAAACACGTCGGTGATCAAATTCAGCCAGAGAATCTGCAATGCCGCCAGTGGCGAAGGCCAACCGGCGATGAGCGCGATGAAGACCGTGAGGATTTCGGACAAGTTGCAGGAAAACAGATAGTGAATGAACCGCAGGATATTCGCATAAATGATGCGTCCCTGCTCGACGGCGTCGACGATCGTGGAAAAATCATCGTCCGTGATGATCATTGCCGCCGTTTCTTTGGCGACCTCGGTGCCTTTGATCCCCATGGCGATGCCGATGTCGGCTTTCTTGAGCGCCGGCGCGTCGTTCACACCATCGCCGGTCATCGCCACGACGTGGCCTTGGCGTTGTAACGACTCCACAATGCGCAGCTTGTGTTCCGGCGAAACCCGGGCGAAGACCGCCGCCTTGCCCGTGATGCGGTCCCACCCGGCTTCGTCCAGGTTCGTCAGTTCCCGCGCATGCACGATCCGCAACCTGTCGCCCTTCGGATCGATGTCGATCCCCAACTGCTTGGCGATTTCCGCGGCCGTGGCCTCCTGATCTCCCGTGATCATCACGGCACGAATTCCAGCAGCACGGCAGGTCGCAATCGCCGCCTTCGCCTCGTCGCGCAACGGGTCGATCATCCCCACCAGCCCGACAAACGTCAGTTCCCGATGCAAGTCTTCGTCGGAATAGCTCTCCGGCAACTCGCGGTACGCTAAGCCCAATACGCGCAGTGCGTCCTTCGCTAAGGATTCGTTCATGTCGAGCCATTTCCGCCGCGCCGACTCATCCAACGCAGCACCGGAAACCTGCGACACGCTCGCCGTCAGCAGCGCGCCCGGCGAACCTTTGACGAACGCCACGGTTTTCCCTTCGGCCGTCCGATGCACGGTCACCATTCGCTTGGCATCGCTGTCGAAGGGCACTTCGCTGACGCGCGGGAATTGCTGTTGCAGTTCATCGGCGTGGAGTCCGGCCTTTTCGGCCGCGACCACCAGTGCGGCCTCGGTCGGATCTCCTAGCACGACAGGGGCGCCGTCGTCGCGATCGACCTTGGCGTCGTTGCAGAGCAATCCGATGCGCAACGCGAGCATCAGCCGCTCGTCGTTGAGGGGCGCGAAAGGCTTCCCGTTGCGCTGAAACTCCCCTTCGGCGTCGTACCCGCTGCCTGTGAGTTCAATGCGAACGTCGGGCAGGACGATCGCGCGGACCGTCATTTCGTTCTTGGTCAGCGTGCCGGTCTTGTCGGTGCAGATGATGCTCGTTGAGCCCAACGTTTCGACCGCCGGTAAACGCCGTACCAGCGCTCCGAGCTTGGCCATCCGCTGCATGCCAAGCGCCAGCGTCATCGTCGCCACGGCCGGTAGTCCTTCCGGAACGGCGGCGATGGCCAGCGAGATGCCGAGCGTCAACATGTGCCAGAAATCGCTCACGCCGCGGTACCAGCCGGCCAGCACAATCACGCCGCAGAGCGCCAACACGATCACGATCAGTAGCCGCCCGAGTTTCGCCAGTTTGATTTCCAACGGCGTTTCGCGGTTGCCGGCCTCGTCGATCAACCTGCCGATTTTGCCGACCTCGGTCTGCGCGCCGGTCGCCGTGACCAGCAGCTTGCCGCGGCCGTCGGAGATTGTCGTCCCCATGAAGGCCATGTTGAAGCGGTCGCCGAGCGGCGCATGCGGATCGCCAATCACTTCCACTTTTTTCGACGAGGAGACCGATTCGCCGGTCAGCGCGGCCTCCTCGATTTGCAGCCGCGCGCTTTCGATCACACGGCCGTCGGCCGGAACTCGCGCGCCGGCCAAGAGCACGATCAGATCCCCCGGCACCAGGTCCGTGGCCGCGATCTGATGCTCCGCGCCGTCGCGCACCACATGGGCCAACGGCACAATTTGCCGCTGTAAGGCGCTCAACGTCAGCTCGGCTTTCCACTCCGTGAAGAAGCCAATCGCCGCATTGAGCAAGATCACGACCAACACCGCCAGACCTTCAACATGCTCCCCCATCGCAAAAGCGATCACCGTGGCGGCGCCGAGGAGCAGCACCATCAAGCTGCGAAATTGGGCGATAAAGATCGTCAGCGCGGATCGCCCCTTCGACTGGGCAAGCGAGTTGGGGCCGTATTGCTCTAATCGCCGGGCCGCTTCGTCGCGACTCAAACCCCGCGCGGCGTCCGATTGCAGCTTTCGCGCCACCTGATCAACGTCCAGCGAATGCCAGGCCAGGTCATGCGACTGGGGCGTGTTCGAACTCATGGTCACTCCGAACTTGAACGGTCGGGTCAAATCACTGTGGATGGCGTCTGTATGTATGTCCGTGCGGTGACGACCATCTTACCGCATCGGAAGAAGTCGCCTACACTAGCCCGACGCGTAAGCGAGGGGGAGCGGACGTTGCCCCTGAGTAAATGCTGTACTCAATTCAATGTCCGCTCCCCCTCGCTTGCGCGTCGGGCTAGTGTCGGCTTTTGTGCAGCGTCATAGCAGAATCCGTACCAAGCACGCGGTTCCCTCGCATGGGTTTCATCGAGTACGAGCAAGTTGAGCAGGCGTATCTGGATCGGCGGCGTTTGCGCCCTTCGGCCGGCTGGAAGCTGCTCTGGGCGATGGGGGTCGGCGCGGTCATCTCGGGCGACGTCGCCGGCTGGAACGCCGGGCTGC
>JALHLM010000226.1 GCA_022844585.1 Pirellulales bacterium
CCAGCTACCTGATTCGCAGCGTCCCGGCGAACCCGTTCGACAGCGTTTACTGTCTGCGCTTGGCCCACAACGCCGTCCACGCCGCGATGTGCGGCCGCACGGAAACCGTCGTCGGCCGCTGGCACGGCCGCTTCGTGCATGTGCCGATCCCGCTAGCGATTCGCGCCCGCAATCAAGTCGACCCGAACGGCGACTTATGGATGTCGGTGTTGGAAGCAACGGGGCAGCCGCCATCATTCAATCACTGCTCGACACCGGAACTTGCGGTAAAGGGAGACAATTGATCGTCTGGTAGCGAATCGCATTTCGCGAGCGTCACCGCGAAGTTGTAGCCCCGGTGGGGCTAACCATGGCGCCCTGTAGCAGGCAACACGGGCCAAATCCGTGCAGGCCTCGGTGGACTTACCTACGCCGCCCGGGCGATCGGCCCGTGCGGAGCGCGGAGTTGGAACAGGCCGAAGATTTCCGCGTGGGTCAGGCCGCTTTGGCGTTGGCCTTCGGCGCCGCTGAAGATGGTGTCGAACAGCTCGCGCTTTTGTTCGAGCACTTGTTGAATGCGTTCCTCAATCGTGCTCAGCGCCACGAAGCGGCTGATCGTTACCGGGCCGGCCGCGCCAATGCGATGCGCGCGGTTAATCGCCTGGTCTTCGACCGCGGGGTTCCACCAACGGTCGAAGAGAAAAACGTATTCGCAAAACTGCAGATTCAAGCCTACGCCACCGGCGCCGTAGCTCATCAGGATCACGCGGCTGCGGCGATCTTCGCGAAAACGTTCGATGACCCGTTCGCGCTGCGATTGCGGAATGCGGCCGTGGTATTCCAGCGGATGGAAACGCTTCAGCGACTTCGCCAGGTGCGTGAGCGTTTCGACCCATTGGCTGAAGACGATCGCCTTCTTGCCGCTCGCGGCGACTTCTTCCAGGTCCGCTTCGAGCCGTTCCAGCTTCGCGCTTTCGCCGGTGAAGGGATCGAAGTTGCAGATCTGCTTGAGCCGCAGCACGAGCTCGAACACATGCTGGATCGTGGCCCCTTCACCCAACTCTGTGAGACGCAAGACGCCATCTTCTTCAGCGAGCCGGTAGCTTTCCCGTTGCGCGGCCGTCAGATCGATATCGGCGTCGCGGAATAACTTGGGCGGCAATTCGGTGAGGACCTGGTCTTTGGTGCGACGCAGGATGTAATCGGCCGCCAACTTGCCGAGCCGGCGCGGTTTCATGTCCGCATTCAAATGGCCGGGCGCGACGAACTCGAAGATGCCGACCAGATCCTCGGCGCTGTTTTCGACCGGCGTGCCCGTGAGCGCCCAACTGCGGCGGCGTTTGATCGCGCGCACAACATGACTCGTGGTTCCAGAGCGGTTTTTGATCCGCTGCGACTCGTCCAGCAACACCAGGTCGAAGTTCAATTCGCCCGCTTCGACCAGTTCGCGATCGCGCATCAACAACTCGTAATTGGCGATCCGCACGGGCGTATCGGTGAGTTGCCATTGCCAGCGCCGCCGCGACTGGTCTCCTTCGACCACCATGATCGGAATCTCGGGCGCCCATTGCGCGAATTCACGTTGCCAGTTACTGACCAGCGGCTTGGGGCAGACCAGCAACACGGAGCTGATCTCGCCGGAATGCAGCAACAACCGCACCGCGGTGATGGCCTGCATCGTCTTGCCGAGCCCCATGTCATCGGCCAGCACCGCGGCCTCGCGCGGGTACAAGAAGGCCACGCCGTCGAGCTGATACGGAAACGGCTCGAACGGGAATTGCAACGCGCCGCGCGCGATCCACGATTCCAATGGAGGCTGCAACGCGTACAGCAGGCGATCTTCCAGCTTGATGAGATCACCCGGCGGCTTCAGATGGGTTGCGCGGCGATCACCGTGCGGCGTGGCGATCGGCGGCGCTAACACGGGAGTCGCCGTTTCGGCCGGCAACCAGTCCGGCCGGCGGTCGATCGGCGGCGCGAAATGAAAGCTTTGCGTTTTAATCCCTACGTTGCCGAGCGGAAACGAGCACACGCGCAACTTGGGCGTGGCGACGCGCAACGTGCGCGCATCCAACTTGAGCGCCACCGGCATCGCCACGCTGGCGACCGGCGTCGTGGTCGACGTGCGAAGGGCAATGCTGCGCAAGCGCGGCGCGGGTGAATGCAACGCCTCGCCGCCGAGGCTGAAGTTCATGCCGCCGGGCCGGGCGCTCACTTCGCGCCCCGTTGAGCTTCCTCAAGCGCGCCGTGAATCCGCGCGAAGGGCTCAATCAGATCGAAGGATTCGGAGAGCGTGGCGAGATACTCTTCCACGCGGGGACGATCGGCCGCGTGATCGTTCGACATCGAGACGCGAAACGCGCCGCGCCGCAACAAGCACTGCTTCGGCACGCCCGTATGGGCGGCATCGACGCGGTAGGTCGTGCCGTTTGCATCAGACGCTGCATCGCTTTCGATCAGCAGGACCGGCGTTTCGACGAATTCGCGCAAAGCCAGGACTTGCGCTTGGTTCGTACAAATGACGGCCGGTTTCAACGTCGATTTGTTGACCAGCGCCTGACCGATTTGCTCGCCATATAAATAGGCGTCGAGCGTCGGGCCGAACAAAATCGCCTGGGCGCGGTTCGGGCGCACTCCGGACGTGCAATGGAACTCCAGCGGACGCCCGGTGCTGTTCAACACCAGGTAGCCGCCGAGTAGCCCATGCTGTTCGTGCTCGATGACGGTCAGAAAGCCCAAGGCCGCCGCCGGCCTCGGTTCGCTCGTGCTCATAGGCTCCGCCTGTTAGGCCCAACGCGAATCTGAACTGCCGATCCCTGAAGTTCTTCGCCCGCCGGGCGTGAGAAGTCCCGGTCCCCCAATAGCATCGAGCGCTTGGCGGAATGACTTGACTGAACGCTGCAACATCGACCTAAGACGCGTGACGACATCAACTTGCGACGCCGCAACGCTCGCGACAATCAGGCAAGAAACAGTCATGATCCGCGAGTTCGCCGGTTCGCTCGATTTTGCCGATTGTCCGGCCGATAACGGTTGTATCGATCACGCCGGACTGGCTGGAGCGCGCGCAACGCCGCTCGCCGTTTGGGCGGAGCTAGGGGGAACTGGCATGAAACGGATTGCGCTCGCGGCGCTGTGTTGCCTCGTCTTGGCGATCAACACCGGCTGCCAACATTGTTGTTGGACCATCTTTCCCGACGTCGCCGCCTGCGGCCCCGGTCTCGGTTGCGGCGAACGCTACTGGGGCGATTGGAAGGCCTGCCCGGACCCCTGCGACAAATGCGCCAACTGGGTCGGCCATGGCCACGCCGGCTACAACAAATGGGGACGCCGCGACGACGGAGGCGGCTGCATTCCCGAGTGCGAAAGCTGCGGGCAAAGCTGCAACGGCGGCGGCGGTTGCTCAACCTGCGGACCCGCGACGAGCGAATGCGGCTGCGGCAGCTCGCACGGGCAGGTCTACTACAGCGAATAGCGCCGCGGCTGCTATGGGTGCCACTGGCGGCTTGTCCGCCAGTGAGGAGTTGGCGCCGGTATCGGGCCTATCCCAAGCACTGGCGGACAAGCCGCCAGTGGCACCCTACGTCAGAGCTCGGAACGTCTAACTATCCGCCGATCATGACCGTGGGTAAGCCCAATACGACGACGCCGCCGTGAGCGGTGGAATCGCCAATCCGCACGGCTGGCTTGCCGCCGATCAGGACGGTCGCTGACCCTTTGATCACGGAATCCGGCGGCCCGACGCAGGTGGCGGAATCACCCATGACCGACGCCGGGATGCTGCCAATCAGCACGTTGGGCGCCCCGGGCCCAATGATCGGACCACCCACATGCGGCACCGGGCCCGTCGTCATGGGGCAGGTGTGCATATCGGTAATTCGTGAAGCCGGAGGCATGGCCGCGTCTCGGTGAAAAGCCGGTGCTGTCGCTGCCAAAAGTATAACCCCGGATGCGCGGCGTGCGCACCCGGGGTTTTTTCGATGTCCGGCGTAAAACTGGCTGGCTGAGACTATTTCTCTTCCAGGGCCGTTTCGATGGCCTTTTTCAGCTCGTCGGATTCCGGCTCCACCTTGGACGGGAACCGGGCGATCACTTCGCCGTTCCGGCCAATAAGGAACTTTTCGAAGTTCCATTTCACGGGCCCCTTACCGGCGGGCTTGGCGTCGACGTCCGTCAGTTCTTTGTACAGGTCGCATTGGCCGTCGCCATTCACTTCGACCTTGGAGAACATGTCGAAGGTGACCTGGTAGTTCTGCTCGCAGAAGGTCTTGATCTTCAACTCGTCGCCGGGCTCTTGCTTCCCGAACTGATTGCACGGAAAGCCGAGCACGCTCAGACCTTTCTCTCCATATTCCTTGTGGAGCGCTTGCAGTCCCTTGTACTGCGGCGTGTAACCGCATTCGCTGGCGGTGTTGACCACCAGCAGCACGCGTCCGGCGTACTCCGAGAGATCGACTTCCTTCCCGTCCAGCGACTTCATCTTGTGGCGGAGCAACTCGGGCACTTCGGTCTCCTTCTCCGCGGCCGTCAACTTGACGGCGCTGGTGGATGTTTGCTTGCCGTCCAGCGGCCCGGCCAGAGCGTCGGCGACGCCCTGCGCGACCAACTTCTCCACGGCCTCTGCGCTGTGCGCGCCGATCATGCGGTTAATGCGCCAGCCTTTTTCCGTCTTGCGATAGACGATCAATTGCGGGATCGAGCTACCGCGCTTCAACTTGCTTGCCAACTCGGGTTGCTCGTCCGCGTCGATCACTGCGAACGTCGCCTTGTCGAAGCCGCCGTGACGAGCGACGTCTGGAACGACCTGATCCTTCATTGTGCGACACGCCGGGCACCAATCGGCGCCGATCAGCAACACCATCGGCTTGCCGGTTTCCATCATCGCCCGATGGGCCGTTGCGTACGAGGCGTCGGCCGAAATCGCTGAGAGTTGCAGCATCGCCGCCAGCGCGAATCCTGTCATCACTTGTGCTCCTTGTGCCATCCACGGCAGTTGTTCACGTCGGATGCGCGCCGCCGCGCACCGCATTGCACTCAAAACTCCTGGCGACGCTCCTGTCGCAAACCTCGCGGCAAGCGGCGAAATCGCCCGCGCCGCGCGTCCTATTCGCAGCCCGACGCGCGCGGTATCAGCGCGGCCGTGGCATTCGGTCGATGTTTCCTCGGCGTGTCCTTCTAAGAGGAGAGACGATTCCTAACGCGGCGCCATCCTGCGCGCAGAGCACGCGCGAACGGCGTAAGGTGGGCTAGCAAATTCCGCGCACGACGGCGCGGGCTCCGCGCTGAGGCCATGCGGCACGCTTATTTTCTTCCAGGCCTTCGCGTGAAAGAGAACAAATGTGTCGGGCCGATTGTAATGCCTCGATTTGCCGCGTCAAGTAGCGCGTTTTGCGGGGCCTGGGCCACCCTGGAAGAGTTTTCCGGCGATCAACAGCGCCTCGACCGTCGCGTTCGCGTCCCAAATCAACTCAAAGGGATCGCGCGCCGCGCTCAACGATGTCCGCAACACGCAAAGATCGGCGCGGCGACCGACGGCGATCGCGCCGCATTCGCTTTCGATGCCGAGTGCGCTCGCGGCATTGGTGGTCGCGAGGGCAAGAATAGATTCGCCCGGCAGATGCGGCGCGCGCTGCGCAACGAATCTCAACTCGGCAAGCAGATCGAGATCCGGATTCGACGCGCGACTATCGGTGCCGAGACAAACCCGCACGCCGCGCTTCGATAACTTCGCGAGGTCGTGATACGGTGCATGACGAAAATAATCGTGTGTCCGCGGACAGTAGACCAGCGACATTCGGTCGCCGTGCTCCGCTAAGAAGTCCAGTTCCTCGTCGTCCAGATAGTTGCCATGAATCACCAGCGTGCGCGGCGCTTGAGCCAACACGCGCAGAGAATCCATCGGTCGCGCGCCGGGCGGGATCGCATCCGCGCGCCAAGCGCCAAGTTCTGTCAACATATCTACCATCGCGCCGCGTCCGTCGCGCAAGAGCTCCAACTCCTCGCGCGATTCCGCCACGTGCATCGCCACGGGGACGTGCGTCTCCGTGGCCAGCGCCACCAGGTCGGCCAATAACTCTGGGCGCACCGTATACGGCGCATGCGGACTCAGTCCGGGCAAATACCCGGCCACCTCGCTCGCGCCGAGAAAACCGCGCGAGGCGTCGAGGCACATAGCAGCCCGCTCCGGCGATAGCCCGATCGACTCGCGAAACGCCGTTACGTAACCCGGGGGCGCCGCGTGTGGCAGGGCCCAACCCTCCGTGGCGATCTCACCAAGGGCCGTGACGCCCCCCGCGAGCGACTCACCGATTCCCGCCGCGATGCCGGCCCCCGGACCGCCGGTGCGCTCGCGACGCCAGGCGACGACTAGTTGAATCCAATCCGGCAGCGCCATCCCCGGCTGGCCTAGCGGCGCCGGCAGCTCGCTGAATTCCAGGTGCGTGTGGGCGTTGATCAGTCCCGGGAGCAGAACCACATCGCCGAGGTCGATCACCGGCGCAATCGCGTCCGCCTTGCTCAACGAGACAATGCGGCCGGCGTGAATCGTGACCGTCGCGTCGGCGACCGCCCCGCAGATACCCGGGAAAAGCCAGCAGGCTCGCAGGGAAAAGCTGGTCGGCAGGTTTGCAAGCTGCTCAAACATCCGCTCGGTTGTCGCCCCGAGAGCGATCGCCTGTCAAGCGACCGGACACGCCGCCGGCGGTGCGCATGATGTTACAATTGGCACCGTCGGCGCGATCGCCACGGGGAATGGCCCCGGGTTCGCCCTAAATCCTGCCTATTCGCGCCAGACGCTTGATTTTACGGAAGCGGAAGAACACCATCGAAGTATCGCGCCGCCGGGACAACCTGGTCCGGCCGTTGCCACGACATCTCTTGAGGTAGCATCCATGCACGTTGCCCGCTTCTGTCTCGCCCTCGCCCTGCTGGGGGCCGGTACGCTCGCCCAAGCGGAGACGATTTCGATCGGGGCGCTGAAGGACAACACGATTTACGAGAGCGCCACCCAAGCGTTGAGCAATGGCGCCGGGGACTACATCCACTCGGGCGTGACGAAGGAAGACGTGTTGCGGCGCGGCCTGATCGCGTTTGACATCGCCGGTGCCCTTCCGGCCGGTGCGGTCATCACCGATGTTCGCCTGAGCTTGAACTTGTCCCAGGCGAATGATGTGACCTTTGAAGTTGTTTCGTCCCTGCATCGACTGCTGGCCGACTGGGGTGAAGGGACCTCCAATGCATCGGGCGGTGAAGGTGGCGGCGCTCCTGCTACGGCCGGAGACGCTACTTTTGTGAACCGTTTCCACCCGGACACGCCTTGGGACACGGCTGGCGGCGATTTCAACCCGTTGGCCAGCGCCGCGACAAACGTCAGTGGCGAAGGCCTCTATATCTGGTCTTCTCCCGGAATGGTGGCTGACGTTCAGGACTGGCTCGGGGATGCTTCCAACAACTTCGGCTGGATCCTCCGATCGGGCGACGAAGTGGAACTGGGAGCGGGCAAGCGATTTGATTCCCGCAACAACAACGTCGGCGGCGGCATCAAGCCGTCGCTTTCGATCGACTATGTGGTCGTGCCAGAGCCCGGCGCCGCGATTCTGGCGGCCGTCGGAAGCCTGATGCTGCCGCTGGTTCGGCGGCGCAAATAGGGCTTTTCACGTTTTTCCAGCGACGTTTTCGCAGATTCGCTTGACAAGCGAATTGATCCGAACAACAATCAAAATCGGTCTGGGTCCCTCCACAGCGGGTCCCTTTGCCGTCGTGCGTTCATCGCACTCGAAGCCAATCCACAACAGGGGAAGACTCCATGCTGCGCAAGACTTTTTTGGCCGGTGCCGTCACGGCCATCACATTGGCGGGCGGCCACGTCGCCGACGCCCAGGTGCGCCTGATCGGCATGACGGGGAATCAAGATCAAGGCGTCTGGGACGGCATTGAGCAGGAAGCGTTGTTCGAGATCAACATCGAAACGGCCACATCGTCGCTGATTGCTCCGCTGGGCTTCGCGTACGATTCCCAGGCCATCGGCTTCAATCCGTCGGATGGCAACCTCTATCGCACGGGCGGAATCGACGCTTACCGCTGCGGTACGTTGGGCCACTACTCGTTCAACGACACGCAATACATGGAGAAAATGGTCGCGGCCGACCTGAAGTTGGGCACGCCCATCGAAACGACCGCGATCTTCAACGCGGATCCGGCTCAATCGCCGAAACCGGCTCCGCGTCCGAGTTGGATTTATCCACAAGAGATTCGGGTTTCCACGAACGATCCTTGTGACGAGCCGGAACCGGATCCAGATCCAGATCCGAATGTGAGCACCGAGGACACGAACGACGAATATCACTCCCTGCGTGGCCTCGCGTGGTCGGAAGAGCGCGGCATCTTCTTCGGCTCGGACGAAGAAGGCATTTTCACAATGACGCCAGATGGAACGTCAAAGTTCGTCGGGATTCCTCGTGCTGATTTCCGTCAAGTCAAGGGCATCGTGGTAGTCAACGTCGGTGGTCAAGAGAAACTGTTCGTCGGCACGAAGCAGCAAACTGGCACTGAGCCGTTTTTCGGCTCGGAGTTGATTGAAGTTGACATGGACACCGGTGCAGAAATCAGTGCGGTGACTTTGATTGACCCTGTTCTGAATACGATCGGCGCGCGGGGCGTCTTGGGATTGTCTGTACATCCGGAGACGGGCGTGCTCTATGCTGTGACGCACAGCGGTGAGTTCGACGCGCACGACGAACATCCGGAACTCCGCGAGTTGATCACGGTCGATCCCGTCACCGGCGAAACCGCGCTGGTCGGCGTGTTGAACAAGAATTTTTCGAGCATCGCGTTCACCTATCCGTCCGGTCCCGATCCGCAAGAAGGCGACACGAACGGCGACGGGAAGGTCACCATCGAAGACCTTAACAACGTCCGCAATAACTTCGGCGGCGCTGGCCTTGGCGACACTGTCGGCAGCGGCGATGGCCAGGTCACCATCGAAGACTTGAACAACGTCCGCAACAACTTCGGCGCCGGCGTCCCCGCCGGTGCGAACGCGGTGCCGGAACCGTCGACCGCCCTCCTGGCCCTCTGCGGGCTCGCGGCGATTGGCTACCGCTTCCTCCGCAAGTAAACGCGACGATTGCGAATTGCTTGAAGCTTCCCCAGGCCGGCCTCACT
>JALHLM010000227.1 GCA_022844585.1 Pirellulales bacterium
TCGACTACGGCGCACTCGCCAAATTTCCCGGCACGTTGGTGTTCTACATGGGCGTCACCACGGCGCGTGTTTGGACGCAAGCATTGATCGCGGCGGGCAAACCAGCGGATACTCCGGCAGCCATTGTGCGACGTATCTCTTGGCCGGATCAGCACGCGGAAACGACGACGTTGGCGGCCCTTCCCGACGCTTTGGCGCAGCATCATTTGCGTCCGCCGGTGATCGTGATTGTGGGCGAAGTCGCGGCGACGGCGCGTTGGCGGCCGTGGTTTGCGGAGCGGCCGTTGTTCGGCAAACGCGTGTTGGTCACGCGGCCGGAACATCAGGCAGATGAATTGGCGGACCTGCTGGCCGCCGCCGGCGCGGACGTATTGTTTCAGCCGGCGATCGATCTGCTCGAGCCACATGATTGGGCTCCCGTGGATGCCGCACTCAGCCGCTTAAAGGACATCCATTGGCTGGTGTTTTCCAGCGCAAATGGCGTACGGGCCTTGCTAGGTCGGCTGCTGCACGTCGGCGGCGATATGCGCTCACTGGGCGCCACGAAACTGGCCGCCATCGGACCTGGTACCGCAGCGGAGCTTGCCCGGCATGGCCTGCGAGCCGACGTCGTCCCCACCGCCTTCGACGCCGAGGCCTTGGCCGACGAGCTGATTCCTAAAGCGGCCGGCCAGCGAGTGCTGTTGGCTCGGGCAAGCCGTGGCCGGGAAATCCTCGCAGAGCGCCTGCGCGAAGCAGGTTGCCAGGTCGAACAGGCGGTCGTTTATCGCAGCGAAGACGTGAAAGCGCCGGCTCCGGCCATTTTGGAAGATCTAGCGGCTGGACGCATCAATTGGATCACGGTGACGAGTTCGGCGATCGGCCGATCGCTGGTGGCGCTGTTTGGCGAGGGGCTTCGCAACACGCAACTGGCCAGCATCAGCCCACTTACGAGTCGGGTGCTCTGCGCGGCAGGCCATTCGCCCCAGGCGGTGGCGAGCGAAGCTACGATGACCGGAGTGGTGGCGGCGATCCTCGCGGCGGAGTGCGGCCAGGATAGCGCGATTGGGTGACGCGGCCGGTCGTCAGACGTGCGACCGGCAAACTTCACGAGAGCGCCCAGTCTTTCCAGTTGTCCATTTTGATGCAGGGGCCGGCGCGCGCAAGCCGAGAATCAAAACCAGCAGGATGCCACTCGCCATTTGTGAACGGAGTCGACCAGACCATGTCCCAGCCATCACCAACGGGAGTGCTCGTGGTCTCCGTGGATGTCGACGCCGCCGATGTGCGCGGCGATCTGAACCTCCAACGGGCTTTGAACTCGACCTCCGTGGCGCTCCTCGGTGTCTTGGCGAACCACGGTGTCGCCGGCACCTGGGCCATGAGCGACCCGGCCCATTCGTTGATGACCGATCGCCTGATGTCGGACTCCTTGCCGCACGAATTGGCGCTCTTGGGCGAGGCTTCGTGGACAGCCCCGACGATGGGCCGAGCCAGGTTTTCCAGGGAACTCGCCGAACGTGTCCAACAAGCCGCGCAACGCGGCGTGAAGCTCGGCACACTGGCCGTGCGCGAGACCGCCGCCCCGCACTACGACCTACTTGTCCGGGCCGGCATGAGCGTGCTCCGCAGCACGGCGCCCGATGCTCGTCGTGCGAACTGGTGGCCGACAGGGTTGCGTATGGCAACGCCCAATTCGGCCCACGCGGTTCGCTGGGGCCTGTGGCAGGTAAAGACGACCTGGCGGAACTTCGAGGGGGGCTTGATGGCCAGCCGCCGCGGGCTCGATCGCAGCGCCGCGCAAGGGGGACTGATCACCTGGGTGCTGGACGGTCCCAAGCTCGTAGAGGGGGGCGCGTCGTTCCTGCGGATGGTCGACCGCGTTTTGGCCTACGCGGAGCGGCGACGTAACGAGGGGCGTTTGCAGACATCCACGCTGCATGCCTTCGTCGACGGCCAATTGCGCCGACGGGAATCCGCCCCGTCCAATTCCATCCTGCGCTCGCACGCGGCCTGAATTTCAGCGAATCTCGCGCAGCGTCGTCCAGCTCATGTAGCCCAGCATGAGCGCGCAGATCACGACGCCGATATCCATCAGCGGACTTACGCGTTGGAACGGGATCTCGATCGCTAGATCCAGTCCGAACAGCAGTAGCAGGACGGCCGAAACGACCATCCCGCCAATGGTAAGGGCCTTGGGCATCGGTGAGGATCTCTGAGCAAACACGGCATTCTGCCTAAGCTTCTTAGTATAACTCCCCGCCGGGTGATGTCATGGCGGGGTTGGGTAAGCTGGTGAATTTGTTGTATCACCAGTTCACGGGGCCGGTACAGTCAACGTAACTGTCGTGGCTGTTACACGTTGCGGAAGCGTTACATTCAATACCACGCGGCTGGCGGGATTTCAACCGCCAAAGCCCGACGAGAATGCGGGAAGAGGCCGCGTCAGCGTCGGGCGGCCTCAGAAATGGGCCGTTGAAGCCTATTTGTGCAGGATCAGCTTGTTCGACCGCGTCAGCCGCAGGCGGTAATACTCGTCGCCGTGAGCGATCAGGACCTCCCGTGTCCCGGCGAAAATGTCCGCCGAGCGGAGCATTCTTGAATCCTGCGGCAGTGGCAGGGCGCTGGTCATGGTCGGCGGATTCTGCGACGTGCTGGGCGGTTGCTCCGTCATCTGATGACCCCAAAAAAAGAACGTCGAGTGATCGAAGCGCAGCAGAATAGACAATTTGAGACTTAATGTCAACAAAAAGCGTCGATGTATCCTGAGAAGTGGCCTGTGAGGTCAATCGCGATTTTCTCCCGCAGTTTTGGCGTCGGATGGTTGACAGCAACCTCGCAACGTCTAGAATCGCGTCTAATTGATACTGAATCTCAGGACTTATTGCGTCGCACGATTGGGATGTCGGCAGCACCAAAACATCACTCCTTGGATCGCACCCCATGAAACTTTGTCAGTCGCTCGCCTACGCATTCTGCTTAGCGTTGCTCGCCAGCCCAGCTGTTGTGACAGCAGAGAAGATCACTTTTTCCGCTCCAGGCCTGGACCGTTGGAATTACCCGTTCGCCGGCAATGGTAGCGAAGAAGAAGCTCCCATCTTTGGAGCGCTCGGCGAGGAGGGATTCGACGAACGGGATGGGCAATTCATCGTCGCGTACGATTCAGCGAACGGCGGTTCCGGTTCGATTCCGGCCGGCTTGGGCGCCGCGAACTACCAAATCGCGTCCGTAAAGCTGGTTGCCACGGTATCCAGCGTCTTGGGCCAGCCGATTTATGACGGCACCTACGACGCCGTCGCGACGTACTTCCCAGACACCGCGGCGGGCCACGTCGCGGACAGTGACGCAGGCCGACCCGTCGAACTGTTTGGGGTAGGTTTCATCGCCGGTTACTCGTCGTTTGCCTTTGGCGTGCCGACGGATATGGCGCCCCCAGCCTACGAAGAAAACAACCCGCGTGGTTTCGGTCCTCCGACCGGTCGCTATGTGCGGCCCATCAGCTTCGACGTCAATGGCGACCCTGTCTCGGTGGCAAACAACGTCGACTACTTGAACGATGGCGCGGCCGGCTTCGAGTCGTCCCCGTTCGCGGTCGGCGTGTCGAGTCTCGCGCCGGGTGCGAACCTGGTCGCCGGCACGGAGCTGACATTCGACGTCGATTTGTCGAATCCGGCCATCCTCGGATACCTGCAATCCGGCCTGGATAAGGGCCAACTCGGGTTTGTGCTTTCCACGCTCGGCCATTCGGACGACTACTCCCGGCTCTTGGCCAAAGAGTTCGCCGGGGGCAATCCAGTACGAATGGAGATTGAGGTGACCGCCGTTCCGGAACCGAGTTCGCTCACACTCTTGGCCGTGACCTTCGTGGCGTTGGGCGGCGTAGTTTGGAGTCAATTGCGGAGGCGGCCTGCATGAGCATGGCACGGATGCGATATTATTGCCTGACGTATGTCCTTGGCGCCGCCGTGCTGTGGATTCAGCCGGCGGCTGGCGAGACCGTTCAATGGGATTTGCCCGACTTGGATAGTTGGGGCTATTCCAATGCCTTCTCGCCAGGCGACGGTCGCTTCGTCACGACGTTCGCCACGCTGGGGTCCGCGGACGAGGATCGCCTTTCGCAGATGTTGATCGGTTTCAACACTGCCAGCCAGATTCCATCTGGTGAGGGGGCGTCGCGTTATCGCATCAACTCCGTGGTGATGACGGCCACCGTCGGACGCGGCAGCAACATTACTTACGATCCCACGTACGACACCGTGGCTTCGTATGTCGGCGAGGACGGCGACCTCGGGCGCCCGCTGGAACTGTTCGGCGTCGGCTTTCGCAATGGTTACGAGCGGATCGGTTTCGGGCCGCTCGACCTGGAAGGCCCCGAATTCGAAGAGGGAACGCCCTACGCCGGCAGCTTTGAATTCAGCGAACGGGCCGCGTTCGCGCTCGGCGACAATGGCCAAGGTCAACTCGTGGACGTGTCTGACAGCGTCTCGCTCGGCTTCGATACGCAGCCGTGGGCCGTGGGACAAGCGCCTCTATCGCCCGGCGCGCCGGCCGTCGACAAAGCCGTCTTCACCTTCACGCTCGATCTCGAGTTGCCGGGCGTAATGAACTACGTGCAACAATCGTTGGAGTCCGGCGCGCTGGCCTTGATGCTGACATCTTTACATGAGGTGTCCGGACAAACGGGAACCGAGCCGTTTCCGGCCTTCTTTACGAAGGAGAACGTCAATCTCACCACTGGCGAGCCGGTCGCGCCCCCCACTTTGCTGATCGACTATGAGTTGATCGATGAAACTGTCCAACCCGGTGACACGGCCCCGTTCGACGGCGAAGTGGGCATTTCCGATCTGAATGCCGTGCGGAACAACTTCGGCGCGATGGGCGACGGCATTCTCGGCGACACGTTTCCCTTCGACGGCGTAGTGAACGTGCAGGATCTGAATGCCGTGCGCAACAACTTCGGCGCCAATTTGCCTGGCAGCCCCGTGCCGGAGCCGACGACGTTCGCCTTGCTGCTTGGCGGACTGTTGAGCGTAGAGATCAGCCGAGGCCGCCGAGACTTCGTCCGTAGGGCAAAACGTTTTGGTTTCACGCTCGTCGAGCTGCTAGTGGTGATCGCCATCATCGGGATTCTGATCGCCCTGCTGCTGCCGGCGCTACAAACCGCGCGGGAAGCAGCGCGGCGCGGGCAATGCCAGAACAACCTCAAGCAAACGGCGCTGGCGTTTCACACGTATCACGAAACCTACAAAGCGTTGCCCAGCGCCAGCTCCGACACGTTGCATTCCGCGAGTTCCTTCTTGCTCGTGTTGCCGTATATCGAACAGAACGCCCTGGGGCGGGGATATGATTTTTCGAAAGGCGTCACCGATCCGGACAATGTGGCTGTCGTTTCCACCTCGATTCCCACGTATCTCTGCGCATCCATGAACCTGCCACGTGAAACGCCCAGCAGCGTCTGCAATGAGCGCGGCGCCCCGGGCAGCTACGCCGTGAATGTCGGATCCGGCCGTCCGTGGGGTGCGCACAACGGCGCCATCACCGCCCATGGACAAGGTCCCAAGACGACGCTGGAAAAGATCAGTCGCAAGGATGGCGCTTCAAGCACCTTGATGGTGGGCGAATTCGACTACGGGCTCAGCAATCTCAAGTGGCCGTCAACTTGCAAATTGTATCCTGGCATCATGTGGGGCAACTCCCGCTGGGCCATCGGTTACCCCGGCGTGAGTTGGGGCACCACGTATGGCGTCTACAATAGCGATCGACTCGTGAACGATTCCGACGAGTGGTTCACATTTCGCAGCGATCACGCCAGCGGGGCGAATTTCGCCTTTGTCGACGGCGGGGTCCGGTTCGTGGCCGATGCCATTCCGAAAGCCACGCTCGATGCACTTGCCACGCGCGAAGGCCATGAAGCTATTTTGGCCGGCTGGCCGCAGTAAGAATCGCGCACAGCTCACTTATTCACAACCATTCAATTCATCGCACAAATCCGTAGAAGGAGAATTCGTCGCATGAGGATTGCACGTCAACTTATCGCAACGCTCGCGTTGCTGGCCTTGGCAGCGCCGGCCGCGCAAGCGCACTTTATCTGGGCCGCAGTTGCCCCGGACGCCGCCGGTAAGTCAGCCGCGCAGCTCTGGTTCAGTGAAGGCGTAGCGCCGGGCGAAGTGAACCTGCTGCCCAAGGTCGCGCACAGCAAGGCGTGGCGGCGCGATCTCCAAGGACAGGTGACGGATCTGACCCTGCGAGAAGAAAAGTCTGCTAGCAGCGGCGCTTGGCTCGCCACGCTGGACGATGAAGCGCCCTGCAGCATCGAGGCCGAGTGCAACTATGGCGTGTTCGACCGCGGCGCTGGTGCGATGATGCTGGAATACTACGCCAAGGCGCTGCACGGCGTGGATGCCGCGGACTTCGCCAAGGTCGGCCGCGCGGAGAAGCTGGCGTTCGACGTGGCGCCGGAAGCCGCGGCCGATGGCAACGTCAAGTTGACCGTGCTCTGGCGAGGCAGCCCGGTCGCCGAAGCGGACGTGACCGTGATCGGACCCAACGACGCCGATCAACAATTCAAGACCGACGCCAATGGCCAAGTTGAATTCTCGGCGAAAGCCGCCGGGTTGTACGCCGTTCGCGCGTTCCGCAACGAACCGGAGACCGAAGGCGAGCACAACGGTAAGGCCTATCGCGGCGTGCGGCGCTACTCGACGCTTACGTTCGAATTGGCCGACAACGGCGAAACTTCGTCGACCGACGCTCCCGCAGCGGATGGAAATCAGATGCTGGCGCGCGCCCGCGAGCAACGCGCTCTGTGGGACGGCTTCCCAGGCTTTGAAGCGGCGCTGACCTTGGAAGACGGCGAACACAGCGTCCAAGGCAAAGTGAAGATCACCGCCGACGGCGAAGTGGAATTGACGGGCTTCGGCGACCTGGACCTGGGTTGGGCCCGCGGCCAGTTGGAATCGATGGTCCAACATCGCTTTTCCGGCAACGGTCCGGAAAGCGAAGTCGAACTGGTCCAGGAAGCGACGCATCACCCGCTCGGCTCGCTCGTGAAGTTCAAGGACGATCCGTCGATGCACAGCGCGTACCGTATCGACGCTGACGTGATCACGCAAGTCAATCGTCAGATGGGCAAGAGTCGTTTCAGCATCAACGTGATCGACGTGCATCGGAATCCGGAAGGCAAGTACTTGCCGACAGTGTTCCAAGTGAACTTCTGGGACAAGGAAACCGGCGAACTCAAGTCCAGCATGATGTGCTACAACACCTGGACACGCGTCGGCGAGTACGATCTGCCGGTGCGATTCGCGTTTATCGACGCGGGGGACAATAAGAACGAAGTCCGCTCGCTGGTGTTCAGCGATCAGAATCTGCTCGCGAAATAATTTTCGCGAGGCGTCGGGAGAGATTCATCGGGGCCGGAACGAGAAGCTAGCTCGGATGAAGATATGGAGCGGGAAACGCCCACGGGCGCTCCCGCTCCAGTTTATTTTGGTATCCGTCGGGCCGGATTGTCGGGCGAGATTGGGTTTGACGCTCAACCCCGCCGCCGGGAGAATTGCGGCTACTTGGACATTTCGGTTCAATGTGAAAGGAGTCACTCGTGTCATCCAACGATTGTATCGCTCGGTTCATGTCGCGGTGGATCCGAGCGGGCAGTTGCGTCATGGACGTGGGCGCCAACCAGGGTTTGTACCTTGAGTTTCTCGTTGAGTTAGTTGGCGAGACAGGCTCGCTCCATTCCTTCGAGCCGAATCCGGAGTTAGCCCGGCAGCTGCGCCGCCGCGCCGCGGGACATGCCGTGGTTGTAAATGAAATGGGCGTCTCAGACCGCCAGGGCACGGCAGAGTTCTTTCTGGACGAACGTGCGGCATTGGGCGCGGTCGCCAGTTCGTTGGAGAAGCTGCACGGAATGCACGGCACGGAGAACGTCCGGCCAATCCCGATTCAACTCACGACCTTGGATTCGTACTGCGCCGCCCAACAATTGTCGCCCGACTTCATCAAGATTGATGTGGAGGGACACGAACTGTCGGTCTTTCGCGGTGCGATCGAAACCATCGCGCGCTGTCGCCCGTTCTTCGTCTTCGAGTTCTGGGAATCCTGGTGGGAGCCGCGTGTGCGGCAGATTTTTGATTTCCTGAAGCAGCACTACGTTCTTGTGCGCCTCCAGGATGGCCTGGTGGTAAACGACTGGTATGATTCGAACGCCAGCCAAGGAACCGTCGATATTGGCTGCATTCCCATCATGCGTTCGCAGGGCGAGGAAATGCGGCCGGCATTGCTGGAGCTAGAATCGTAGCTCGGAGCGAATCGCGCTCTCGGCTTGCCCGCTCAACAGCGCGACTAATTCGCCCAACTGCGCGAAGCGTGGATCGGCAGTATGTCCGCGCACATAGCGCGCGAAGATTTGTTGCACAATCACGGCGAGTTTGTAAAGCCCGTAGCAATAGTAGAACGCCGGGTTGCCTACTGTACGGCCGGTTCGCTCCTCGTAGCGCGCGATGACTTCGCGGCGCGTCAATCCGCCCGGCAACGCAGTGGGTCCGAAGGCGGCTTGTCGTAATGGCGCCGGATCGGTGGCTTCCACCCAGTAGGCGAGCGTCGTGCCGAGGTCCATCAGCGGATCGCCGATCGTGGCCATCTCCCAATCGAGTACGGCCACGATCCGCGCCGGATCGTCGGATGCCAAGAGCACGTTGTCGTACTTGTAGTCGTTGTGGATCACGGAGCAGCCGAACTCCGCGGGACGATGTTCCTGTAGCCAAACCGCGACACGATTCATGCTCGGTACGTCGCTGGTCTGCGATTTTTCATATCGCTGAATCCAGCCGTTCACCTGCCGTTCGACGTAACCATCCGGCCGGCCAAAGTCCGCCAAGCCGATGGCGTCGACATCGAGCGCATGCAACGCAGCGAGATTGTCGATCAACGCGCATGACATCCGTCGCGCCAACTCCGGCGTGATTTCGAGTCCGGGCGGTAGCGGTCGCCGCAGAATCATGCCGTGCCGCCGTTCCATCAGGTAGAACGGCGCGCCGATGATGGACTCGTCGTCGCAATACAGCTCCGGCCGGGGCGCCGGCGGGTAAACGTCGCAAAGCCGTGAGAGAATGCGAAACTCGCGGCTCATGTTG
>JALHLM010000228.1 GCA_022844585.1 Pirellulales bacterium
CCGCCTGGCTGTACTTCGAGGTCGAAGCCCCGGACGGCGTCGAAGGTTATGAACTGACCAACCGCGTGCTGCTGGAAACCGAGGAATCGCAGATCAACACGTTGGCGATCAAGCTCAACGGGCGCAAAGTCAGCCTGCGCTGCGATCGAAAAAAGCCGACGGTGGTGATTCAAATCGAAGCGGCCGAGGAAGAAGTGACGCCATAGTCTCCTTTCGCTCCGCAAAAGGTCCGGAACCTTTCGCGGAGCGAAAGGAGACTATGGGTTTCGCCTCAAAGCCACCCATTTATTTCACGTGCGTTTCCAAGAACCGCGCAAGTTTGTGGAAGTCGCTGTCGCGGGTTACATAGCGGACGACAGTCACCAGCGTTTCCGGGTTCACGAGCGTGTCGAAATTGACGTAGTTCAGGTCGAGCTGGCCTGAGACTGAAACCATCACGCCATCGAGCTTTTCCTCGACCAGCGCGCGATACGCGCCGACGCCCAACTGGCTGCCGAGCATCACGTCAAACGCGTGCGGCCGGGCGCAACGAGCTTCGTAGCCGAGTTGCAGGCCGGTGATTTTGCGCGGCTTGCCGGTTTGCTTTTGGTACTCGTCGGAGACCATCTTGGCGAACCGTGTGCCGAGGTTCACCTTGGAAATGGAGATGTGTCCGTGCTCATCGCGCGGGATGCCCTTGAGATACTCATCTGGCAGGTACTCGGCGACGCCTTCGGCCATCACGATCACGCCGAACTCCTTGCCTTCTTGCTCCTCGCGAGCCCGCATCGTTTTCACGATGCGATCGACGACCGCGGGAACCTTCATCACCGGTCGTTCGACGGCCTGGTTCGTCTTGGGGTCGACGGAACGCTCGGTCTCGATATATTCGCCGTGCATATCTTCCACGCTGATCACCAGGCTTGCTTCCCCGGCGATCGCCGCGCCGTAAGCCAGCCAACCCGCGCTGCGCCCCATCGTCTCGGTGAGGAAGTACGCGCGATTTGCTTCGGCGTCTGCCAGCAGGTTACGAATCTCCGCCGCCAGCGTATCGACGGCGGTGAAATAGCCGAACGTGAAGTCGATGCCCATGTAGTCGTTGTCGATCGTCTTCGGCAGGTGGACGACCGGAATCCGCTTGCTGCCCGCCGGCAGGTGCTGTTGGAACAGCTTGAACTTGTTGGCGGTCTTGAGCGTGTCGTCGCCGCCGATGGAGATCAACGCGTCGACGCCGATCGAGAAGAGCGCGTCGTAGACCGTTTTCAGCGGTTTGATCTTCTCGGGATCCTTGAGATGTTCCGGCGACGAGACGTGCTTGCCGGGATTGGCCCGCGCGGTGCCGATCATGATCCCCTGGCTGTTCCGGCTGCGCTTCAGCATCCGATGGTCGATCTGCACGTAATCTTTCCCGGCGACCAGCGGCTTCTCGGGCGAATACTGCACCAGGTTCGAGTACCCGTAGAGAGCGCCAACGACCTCGATGCCGCTGCGCAGGAAGGAGACGGCGGCCGTGGAAATCACGGCATTGGCGGCCGGGGCCGGGCCGCCTGCGAACAGGATGGCCACCTTCTTGATGGGCGAATCGACGTGGGCAGGGTGACTAAGCGAGCTCATGACTCTCTCGGAGAACGGGAAAACCTCGTGGGCGAATCCCCACAATTCTACGTTTCGCGGATGGCTCCACAACGACCACCCGAGTGGGCGAAAGCGGCAGGCAATTGCCAAAAGAAAGACACAATCAACCGTGCGGGAGGAGCGATTCGTTGCCGGTTTGGCCCCGGGCGATTAGTCTGGAATCAGGGATGTCCCAGACTCTACGGCGATTTCCACAGCGAAAAGCGCGATCCTCATGGCCCATTTCTCCCGTCAGACTGCTCTGCTTCTTTCCCTGATCGTCGGCGGCTTCGCCGCGCCGACAGCCGTTGACGGATCGGCCCTGCTCGCGATTAACACAGCTGGCCCAGGCGCCTTCGTCGTGGTTGACGCCGCGACCGGCCGGGCGACGGCCGTCGATCCGGACGTGTCGCTCGGCACAGCCTCTTGGGTGGGACTGGCTGCGGTCCCAGGGGGTGACCCAAACGTCGCTTACGCCCTGCACAACCCGCCGCCGCCGGTATTTGGCGATTCTCCGCAGTCGCGGTTGGCACGGATCGACACCCAGTCGGGGGCCGCGACGCTGCTCCCCTTTTTCGACGTTGGCGTGCTTGGCTCGCCCGGGCCGGTCAGCACGGCGATCGCCATCTCGCCGCTGGAACCCAGCGTGGCGACGGTGATGGCATTCGAGTTCGATGCGCCAGGGGATCGATTGCTCTTCAAAGTGAGCCTCGACAACGGCGCAGTGCTCGGGCCGGCCCTCGTATTGCCGGAGCGCAAGGCAATCAATGCAATCACCTACAGTCCCGACGGGCTGACACTCTACGCCACGGACCCCGACGGCGCCTTGGCGACGCTCAACACGACGACTGGCGTGCTGACGCGGATCGGCGATCCGGCCGGAGTTTCGAATTTCGTGACGGGACTCGCCTTCCGCCCGGAGGATGGCGCGCTCTTCGCAATTGATGCGGGATTCAATGATCGGCTGGTGCAACTCGATCCTAGTACCGGCGCCTTAATCGAAGGGTTGGGCCGGCTCGGCATTGGCGGCCCCTCCGGCCTGGCGTTCGCGGAAACGGAGTCGCCGGCGCAACCTGGCGATACCAATGGCGACGGCCGCGTGGACATCCGCGATCTCAACGCGGTACGCAATCACTTCGGCACGGCGGGCGTGGGCATGAACGGGGACGCGAATGGCGACGCGCTGGTTAACCTGACGGATTTGAATCTGGTGCGCAATCATTTCGGTGCTGGGCCAGGCCTTGCTGTGCCAGAGCCTGCCGGTTTGCTGCTTGCCGGGTTCCTGGCGATGACGGCGTGCGCGTGGAAATGCCGCCACGCCCGGCGCTGGAATTGAGCCGATCCGCTATACTGATTTCCGCGACCAGCATTGTTAGCGTCGCGTCTCGATGATGAGGAGTTAATAGGATGTCGCACGAAATCCCGGCGGATGTTTGGACGAAGGTGGAGATGTTTGTCGCCACCGGCGCGTACGCGTCGGAGGCTGATGTGCTGCGCGATGCGCTTTCTGCGCTGGAGCGCGCCAATGCGGATATCCTGGCGATTCGAGAAGGCTACGAAGACGCCCAGGCCGGTCGATATATCGCGCTGGAGGAGTTCGATGCGGAAATGCGAAAAGAACACAGATTTCTAAATGAACCATGAAATACGTTGTAGTGATTACGCCGCGCGCTCATAGCGACATCAATAGCAATGTGAACTGGTGGGCCACGCATCGGTCCGCCGCTCAGGCGCGCGGCTGGTATCAGCGGATACTCCGGCAAATTGGCGAACTCGCCTCGTCGCCTGGCGCCTGTCCGCTCGCCGCTGAGCAGGGAGTGATCCCAGTCCCGCTATTTGAATTGCGCCTCGGATTGCGCCGACGACCGACCCATCGAGCCCTATTTGAGATCCGCGATGAAATGGTCCTAGTGCTGGCAGTACGGCATTTAGCGCAAGACACACTCAGTCCCGGCGACATTTGACGCTGTCGTATCGAGAATCGCACGAAACTGCGACTTGCACGATTATGCGGCGCTATGTTACCGCAAAATCTCGGTTACACTAGGCGTCGCCGCACGTACTCCCTCCTCACACGCGCTTTCGGACGTCGGCCGACGACTGACGGAGATCTACGCCATGCCTGTTCTTTGCCGTCGTGCCTTCGCGACCATCGTCTCATTGCTGGTTGCCGTCGCATTCTCTGGAAGCAACACGCGCGCGGAAGAAGCCGCCGCATCTCCTGTTCTGCGCGCTCCCGATGATTTGCGATTGGAGGTCGTGCTCTCGGATCCCACGATCGCCCAGCCGTTGCAGATCAGCTTCGACGCGCGCGGGCGGATGTGGGTGGTTGAGTACCGGCAGTATCCGTTTCCGGCTGGGCTGCGTGTGGTCAGTCGCGATAACTTTTGGCGTGTCGTATATGACAAGATTCCCGCGCCGCCACCGCATGGCGACAAAGGGAAAGACCGCATTACGATTCACGAAGACACCGACGGCGACGGATCGTACGACGCGCACAAGACGTTTCTCGATGGGCTGAACATCGCCACGTCGCTCGCCTTTGGGCGGGACGGCATTTGGGTGTTGAACCCGCCGTATCTGTTGTTCTATCCCGACGCCAATCACGACGATGTGCCGGACGGCGATCCCGAGGTGCATTTGCAGGGCTTCGGCCTGGAGGACACGCACTCCTGCGCGAACAGCCTGCAATGGGGCCCCGACGGTTGGCTGTATGCGTGCCAAGGGAGCACCGTGAGCGGCGATATCATCCGACCCGGCTACGATGACAAGCCGGTCCATTCGCTCGGGCAGTTGATCTGGCGTTATCATCCCGAAACGCGGTGCTATGAAATCTTCGCCGAAGGGGGCGGCAACGCGTTCGGACTGGAAATTGATTCTGTGGGGCGTGTCTTCTCGGGTCACAACGGCGGCGATACGCGAGGGTTTCATTACATGCAGGGGGGCTATTCGCAAAAAGGCTTCAACAAGCATGGGCCGCTGTCGAATCCTTTTGCCTTTGGCTACTTCCCGGCGATGCGCCATCACGCCGTGCCAAGGTTCACACATAGTTTTATCATCTATGAGGCGATGGGACTGCCGGAGGCGTATCGCGGCCATCTCTTCGGCGTGGAACCGCTACAAGGCACCGTGGTGGAGAGCCGGATCTTTCCGGACGGTTCCACGTTTCAAACCTCGGACGTGCAGCGCGTCATCGCCGGCGAGCAGACCGACTTCCGCCCTGTCGACATCAAAGTCGGCCCCGACGGCGCGATCTACGTCGCCGACTGGCGCGACTCCAACGTGAATCATCTCAAGGGCGCCGAAGGCGAAGTGCAAAAAGAAACGGGCCGCATTTTCCGCTTGTCCGCCAAAGATGCGCAGCCACGCGCGCCGCGCGACCTGGGTTCGCTCACTTCGCAGGAACTCGTTGGCGAATTGTCGTCCGACAACAAATGGACGCGCCGCACAGCGTTGCAACTGCTGGCGAGTCGCGAAGACAAATCCGTCGTACCGCAACTGCGCGCGTTGCTGGTCGGGGAGACAGGTCAAACGGCGCTCGAAGCGCTCTGGGCGATTCATTTGTTGGGAATGCTCGATGATGAGACGGTGAGTCAATGCCTCGATCACGCAAATCCGTACGTCCGACTATGGGCGGTGCGCCTGGCTTGCGATGATCGGGACGTCTCCGCGGCGTTGGCGGAACGACTCGCCGAGCAGGCTCAACGGGAAACGCAGGTCGAGGTGCGCGGGCAACTTGCCAGTTCCGCGCGGCGTTTGTCGGCAACGCAGGTGATGCCGATCGTGCGGCAATTGATCGCCCATGACGAGGACGTAAACGATCCCTGCGTGCCGCTGTTGATCTGGTGGGCGATCGAGGCGCATTGCCAACAGGATCGCGACGCCGTGCTGGCGATGTGCGGCGAATCGGCGTTTTGGAAGGCGGCGATCGTCAAATCACACCTCGCCTCGCGCCTGATGCGTCGATTCGCCCTGGCCGGCACACGCAAGGATTTGTTGACCTGCTCTGAGTTGTTCAAGCTGGCGCCGACGGCGGACGATGCGAAGCTGTTGTTGGTTGGATTCGAAGAGGCCTTTGCCGGACGGTCGTTGTCGTCCTTGCCGGATGAGTTGGTTTCCGCGCTCGCGGCCACGGGGCAAGCGTCGCTCGCGCTCCGGCTTCGTCAGCAACAACCGGCTGCCATCGCCGAGGCGTTGGCGCGGCTGAGCAATTCGAGCGCTGATCTGGCCGAGCGTCGCGAGTTGGCTCGCATGTTCGGCGAGGTGCCCACCGCGGAAGCGGTCGCGCCGCTGCTGGCCCTGGCCAAGGCGGAGGATGCGGAGTTACGCCAAGCCGCCATCGGCGCGTTGCAGCGCTACGATGTCGAGGCGATTCCTCGTTCGCTGCTTGATCTATTCACCGAATTGCCGGCTGATACGCAATCGATGGCGTTGAGCGTGCTGACCAGTCGCGCCGCCTGGTCGCGGCTGTTGTTAGAACGCATTCAGGTCGGCGCGATCGAAGCGGATGCGATTCCGACGTCCGTGTTAAATCACATTCTATTGCAACGCGACGAAAGCAACGCTGCGCTCGTACGGGAAATCTGGGGCGATACCGCCGCCGCAGCCGCCGCTGAGCTTCAAGCGGAGGTCGCGCGACTGACCGCGATTGTTCACGACGGCAACGGCAGTCCGTATGCGGGTCGCAAACTGTTCAACGAGCATTGCGCGAAATGTCACAAGCTTTACGATCACGGCGGCGAAATCGGTCCCAACTTGACCGCGTACCAGCGCGACAATGTCGATCGCTTGCTCGCTAGCGTGGTGAATCCCAGCGCCGAAATCCGCGAGGGCTTCGAGAACTTCCTATTGCAAACTGCGGATGGACGCACCCTGACCGGGTTTCTGTCCGATCAGGACAATCAAGTCGTCGTGCTGCGAACTGCCGAAGGGCAAAACATCTCGGTTCCTCGCGGCGAGATCGAAGAACTCCGCGCCGCGGGTCAATCGCTGATGCCGGAAGGCTTGCTCAAGCAACTCACCGACGCCCAGGCCCGTGATTTGTTCGCCTACCTCCGAGGTACGCAACCCTTGGCGGTGGAGGACTAACTGGACAACCCCGCCGCCTGCTGGATCAGGTCCAGGATGCTGGAGCGTTGTTGGCTGAGAATTGCCAGGCTGGCGACGGCGTTGTTGATGAGCTCTTCGTTCTTGGACATCAACAAGCTTTCCTCCGTCTCGTCGACCTCGTTGATCGCGTCGATGTTCTCGTCGAGCTGATCGCTGAAGGCCGACATGAGCGCCGCGGAGGAGCCGATCGTCGCGTTGGCGAAGCCGTCGACGAGGCCTTCGATGCGGTCCAGATCACCCAGGGCTTCGTCCGCGATGCGAATGGCGCGCGAGGCGTTGGCATCCAACCCGCTGAACGCTTCGCCCGTGGCGAGTTCGGACAACTTACCGCTCAGACCGCCGAGCCGGGCGGCATGCACGCTGGAGACCGCGAGCGTCGAACGCTGCTGAACATCCGGCGCGAGCGCGAATTGCAATGCGCCGGATTCCACGGAGATCGTGTCGAACTCACCGGAAAAACCGCCGGCGAACTCGATCTCGTAACGAAAGCGATTGTCCGTGACGAAGAAGCGATTGCCGTCAACGCGGCCGCTGCCGGCTACGGCCTCTTCGCCTCGAGCGGTGCCGTCGCCGTTGCCGCCGTCGATGGCGAACTTGCCGGCCGTAACATTCAGCGAGATTTCCGCCTCATAGCCGGTCGCCTCGCTGGAGAGAATCAGCTCGGTCCCGTCGACGCTCGCGCCGACCCCCGTCGTGCCGCTTTGGGCGTTGATCAAACCCGCCACGGTGGACAGCGTATTGCCGGCGGTTACGACAATCGGAGTCGAAGTTCCGTCGGGACCCGCGATCGTAAACGTTGCGTTGTGGGCGATCGTGCCACTGCTTTCGGTGTGGACCAACTTGGCCGGCGCGGCGGCCTGATTGCCGCTGTAGCGCACGCCGTTGATCGTGGCAATTGCGTTCAGGCCGTTGGCAGTGCCGTCGCCGTTGCCGCCGGTCGCCGCGAAAGTTCCCGCGGTGACATCGACGGCGACTTCGGCGTTGTATCCGTAATTCACGCTCTCCAACAACAAGCGGTTGCCATCGACCGCGGCCGTGACGCCGGTGACGTGGCTCTCCAGATTGATGCGCGTGGCGGCGGCGGCCAGCGTATCAACCGTGGTGACCGAAATCGATGCGCTGCCGCGATCGCCGGTGAGCGTGAAGGTCGCATTCGCGGCGATCGTTCCACCACCGGCATCGTGGACGAGTCGCGCGCGTTCCGCGGCGCGATCGACCGTGCCGGCGATGCTCGGCAACACGCCATGCTCGGCGTTACGGCCTTCCGCTCGGCCGGACGCGTCCGCGCCCGTTACGACAAAGGCGCCGGAATTGACATTAACGTCGACGAACGCGTTATCACCGTAGGCGGTGCTGCGGATCGCGAGTTGATCGCCCGAGGCTTCGGCCACCAAGCCAGTGGTGCTGGTGTGAGCGTTCACGTTGGCGGCAATCTGCGCCAGGCTGCTGTTCGTCGTCACGGAGAACGTGACGCTGCCACCGTTTCCGGTGAGCGTGAGATTCGCGGCGGCCGTGGCAAAGCCGTCCGCGCCGGTGTAAATCACTTCGGCTTGTTTCTCGACCAGCGTCTGGCGTCCGCCGTCGGTCTGGTAGACCGCCAGATCACTGACTTGCGCGCCGTTGCGGCCGAGGAAATCGAAGTTCGCCGAGCCATCGAGCACGCGCCGCCCGTCGATCGTACTGCCGGCGAGCCGATTGATTTCGGTGATCGCCGCGTCGATGGCGGACTGATTCGCCGTGCGTTGCGCCGGCGACAGGGCCTGATCCTGATCTTCGAGCGCCTTGGTGCGGATCGTATTGAGCTGCGTCCGCACCTGGTCGAGCGCCAGTTGCGTTTTGCTGACCATGCTCGAGGCGGCCGCGACGTTCGAGAGCGTCCGCGTCACCACTTCGCGCTCCGTCTCGAAGTGCGACAAGGCGATGAACGCCGAGGGATCATCCTTCGCGGCGTTGATCTTGCGTCCCGTGGCCAGCCGCAGCGCGTTCAGGTTCGCCGCGGATTGCGAATCGGCCAGGCGATTCAACAGCGTCCGCTCGATGCCGTTCAGCGTTGCGCCGATGCGAGACATGGGATTGGGAGTTTGAAGTTTTCAGTGTTCAGTTTTCAGTGGTTTGGAAGCCGCGCGTCCTTCGAAAGAGAGTCGTTTCCATCGCCGAAATGTTTGAAGTGTCGCGTTGTCAAATCACTGAAAACTGAACACTGAAAACTTCAAACTCTCCCACTACTTTTCCGGCGACTTGAACGGATTCAACCACTCACAGGCGCGTTGTAACATGCCGGCCGGGGCGACCGTGGTTTGCGTTTCTTCGAGGGTGGCCATCAGATAGGCGCGGAGGCTGACCAGCAGGTGGCGGGCGCGGTCCAGGGCGTCCGAACGACGTCGG